>CASBRC010000315.1 GCA_949128015.1 Synechococcales cyanobacterium PMM_0003 | reverse complement strand
GTAAATTTGGATTGCCAATATTTGTGGGATTGGCATTAAATAAATTAGCGATCGTGGGCGTGCGGAAGTTGCGAATGTAGTTAGCGCGAACAGTGGTGGAGTCAGTTAAGGCATATTTAATACCCACGGCAGGAGTTGTCACTGAGCCATTAACTAAGCTGCTAAACTCCTGACGCAATCCTGCCGTAACACTCAATCTATCGGTGAGATCATTGCTGTATTGAGCAAATACAGCTCCTTGAGAGATATTGGCGTTGTAGCTAGGAGTCAGCACATTAGTAACGAGATTTGTAGTCTCACTGACAGCATTAGTAGAACGATAGTCCAAACCGTAAGTTAGGTTTTGGTTAGAGGCAAATTTCCAATTATGCTGAATCTGCAAGCCTGTACTATTTTGACGAGTCTCAGAGCGTCGCTGAGTTTGAGGTGTATTGGTGAGAACAGGTGGATTACCCACTAAAGTATTTGCAAAGGTGGTGCGATTGTCAAAACGGGTATTTAGGCGATCGTTGTAAACCCTGACTGAGAGCAATGAGTCATCACTTTCGCCAAGTTTTTGTTCTAATCCTAGATCTAGAAAAACCTGATCGGTATACTTACGATTATTATCAGTGAGAGAATTAAAAAATCCTTGTCCAAATCGAGGATTAGGAATTGGGACACCACCAGGTCCGCCCTGATTTTTGGCTAGGTAAAAAGCTGTCAAAGCAATTTTTGTGCGATCGCTTGGCTGATATTCCAGTTTGAGATTGGTATTGTTGGCGATCGCATCATTATTTACAGCCGTGCCGCTAAAGTTGGCTTCAGGAATACTAAAGGGATAGTTATTTTGAGCTTGGATACGGGTAAAGCCAAGCACATAACTTAACTCACCGATCTTTTGGCTAAGTTGAATGGATTGCTCATTTAGTCCATAGCTACCAACTTCCAATTTGGCACTTGCTGAAAACTGCTCAGTCGGTCGCTTGGTGATGATGTTGATAATCCCACCGATCGCATCGGAGCCGTACAAGGTTGATCCGCCACCAGGCACAACTTCAATCCGCTCAATCAAGCTTGTCGAGATTTCTGACAAGTCAAATCCGCCGCCACCGACATTATTAATCGGACGACCATCTAACAAAATCAGAACTTGGCTAGTGTTAGAACCACGAATAAACTGACCACTCAAAGCATTAAACTCAGTTCCGCCCGTGCCAGCGCCTAAAATTCCTGGTAAAAATTTCAGCGCTTCTTTGGCTGTTCTCGCACCTTGTTGTTCAATCTCTTCGCGGTTGATTGTATAGGCAGGACGGGTTCCATCTTGCAAAGTGCCATCACGCCGTTGGGTCGATGTGACGGGACGGCGCAAGATTTTGCCAGTTACCGTAATTTCAATTTCATCGGGTTCATCATCATTGGGAGTAACGGGAGTTTGCGCGATTTGAGAGGGGGGTTCTTGTATTGGTGATGTGAGATCAGATGCGATCGCATAATCCATCAAAGTTGCTAATGGTAAAAACGCAATTCCCGAAAAGCCTCCAATTGCAATGGTTTGAGCAAGGAAAGATCTTGTTAAAAAGTCGGTAAAATCAATTCTAATCACAGTCTGAGTCCATTGGTTTATCACAAAAATTCTGAATCGATTCTTTAATGCCTTTTGCGATCTAACACGAGAATGATAATCATTATCATTACATAGGCATTGTATTTATGTCAAATATTTAGATGCGCGATGTTAAAATGCGATCGCAAGTTTCCTATACAAACAGAATCAATCAAGGGAAAGCATTTTGACCTTGACATTCTATCTATTTAAATATTTACAAACTAAATCGAGTACAAAAAACTGCGATCGCAATATCTAAAATCGCTTAAAGCTATATCTCTAGCAATATATAGCTAAATTTTTTTCACGACAAAATAGCGAACTGGTTAATTCGCCGAAGCAAAGCTGTGATTGAAATTTTAATTAGATCTCGCATTCTGTAACTCGCAGATGGGATAGGTTTTACGGTCGTTATCGGCGGGCATCCTGACTCAAAAAGCGCATTGAAATTAATCTTCAGCTTTCATTACAGTTGCGGTACAGCGTCGGATTTACACCGAACTTTCCCCATTAATCTTAGTGACTGCTCCTCACTAAAACCGACTAATAAAAGCACTATATCAGAGCAGTATGCGCATAGCAAGAAATTAATAATGGAATGAAATAATAAAGTTTATTAAGATTCGGCTTTAGCGAGATGCATAACATCTAACCATTCAATCAAACTATTAAGCTGTTTATCGTGAGAAAGCGTGCCTAAGCCTCTAACCGTGACATTACCTTGGCTATAAACAAAGCGCGATCGCAGATGACTAGGTAGACGCTCATGTAAGAGTTTCCATGCAGGCTCTTCCATTTTAGACTCTAGGACAACATGTTGTTTGCCTTCGGGTTTAATGCGAGAGAACCCGATACGTTTGGCGATTAGTTTCAATTCCATAACTTTGAGCAACTGCATCGCGGGAGCAGGAACGTTTCCATAGCAATCAGTCCACTCTTCGATGATTTGGTTGAGTTCGCGGCGGGAACTTACAGAGGCTACTGCACGGTAAGCACTCATTTTGCGATCGCCATCGGGAATATATTCGGCAGGGATAAAGGCAGTAATCGGTAGATCAACTTGGGTATCCTCGACTTCAGGAATCTCTGAGCCACGTATTTCTGCGATCGCTTCTTGCAACATTTCCATATACAAATCAAAACCAATCGTGTTGATCTGTCCCGATTGCTCTGAGCCTAAGAGATTCCCCACGCCACGGATTTCCATATCGCGCATGGCTAATTGATAGCCTGAGCCAAGGTGGGTAAATTCTTGAATCGCTTTGAGGCGTTTACGAGCGACATCAGTTAGTTCGCCTTTCTCTTGATAAAAAAGCCACGCATGGGCTTGAATACCTGCCCGACCGACGCGACCGCGTAATTGATAGAGTTGCGCTAGTCCAAATCTTTGAGCATCTGCGATGATGATTGTGTTTACGCGAGGAATATCTAGCCCTGACTCGATAATTGTGGTGCAGATCATCATGTCTGATTCGCCACTGCTAAAGCTGAGCATGGTCGATTCCAGTTCTGATTCGGGCATCTGTCCATGGGCGATCGCCATGCGTACTGAAGGTAGCATTTCATGGACTTTTGCCGAGACTTCTTCGATATCATCAATACGCGAAACCACATAAAAAATCTGTCCGCCGCGATCGAGTTCCTGTCTAATTGCGGCTCTGACTAGTTCGAGATTATAACGGGATAAATGCGTCATAATCGATCGCCTAGATGGTGGTGGCGTAGTAATCAGACTCATCTCCCGAACCCCAGACATCGCCATATATAGAGTTCTGGGAATTGGTGTTGCCGATAGAGTCAGCACATCCACTTCCGTTTTCATGGTTTTGATCTTCTCTTTCTGAGCGACCCCAAAGCGCTGTTCTTCATCAATTACCAATAGCCCTAAATCTTTAAATTCCACATCTTTAGATAGAAGTTGATGCGTACCCACAACGATATCTAGTTCGCCAGTTTTCAGCTTGCGATAAATTTCTTTTTTCTCGGAAGTAGAGCGAAAACGATTGAGTAGCGCAATATTTACAGGATAGGCGGCATAGCGTTCTTGCAAACTGTGATAATGCTGCTGTGCGAGAATCGTGGTTGGCACGAGCAGAGCCGCTTGTTTACCTGTAGTCACGGCTTTAAAAATTGTGCGAATGGCAACTTCGGTCTTCCCAAATCCGACATCGCCACAAACCAGCCGATCCATTGGGCGCGAACTTTCCATGTCCTGCTTGACATCTTGAGTTGCTTTGAGTTGATCGGGTGTGGCTTGATAGGGAAAAGAATCTTCCATTTCTAGTTGCCAAGGATTATCAGGCGGGAAAGCATATCCTAGTTGTTGCGATCGCTTAGCGTAAAGTTCTAACAAATCAAAAGCAATTTTTTTAATTGCTTTCTTGGCTTTAGCGGTGGTATTCGTCCAAGCCTTGCCTGTCATTTTGTGTAGTTCTGGTTTGCTCTCATTCATGCCCCGATAGCGCGATAGAATTGACATCTGATCGACAACTACACGCAATAAGCCATCGGCATATTTGAGAACTAGATATTCGCGAGTTTCCTTATTTAATGTCAATCTTTCGAGTTTCACAAACTGACCTACGCCATGATTTTTATGGACAACGTAATCACCTGCGGAGAGTTTATTTAGATCGACTTGTTTAGAAACAGCTCTTCTACGCTTACGCACGTAGTTGGGAGTTCCAAGCGCATGTTGTCCAAAAAATTCGCGATCGCTAATTACGACAATGCGATAAGTGGGCAGCACAAAACCTTGGATTTCCGCAATGCCTGAATATTTTAAGGCTACAGCAATTCTGAGGTTATGGGTTTTATCGATCGCAGGATAGTCGCGGACATTGGGGATAAATTGGGCTTGGCAATCATGCTCTTGCAGCAGGGCAACTGTGCGCGAAGGTTGGGCGGAGACGAGAATGATTTTATATTTTTGTTCGCGATAGTCGCGGATGGTTTGAGCGAGCTTGGCAAATTGATGCGGAATTGCGGGAATTGACCGACTGGACATATTTATGCCGCGATTTTCTTCACCTAGTTCAAATAGTTCGATGCGATCAAATTTTTGGATTTGTTCTAGACATTCTGTAAATGAACGATGGAGTTTGCCCTCACTTCTTTCTCCCCTCGCCCTCTGGGAGAGGGGCTGGGGATAGATCTCCTCGGCGGATTCGTACCAGCGATCGCAATGGGCTTGACATTGATCGATTTCATCAATTACAACTAGGCAATTCTCTGAAGTCGGGAGATAGTCTAATAAAGAAGCCGTGGAATTTGGATGAACTGCAAAACCTTGAACGCTAAATTCATCATCAAGATTGCGATCGTTTGATGGTAATTCACCTAAGATATGCCCATAGCTAATTGGTGCTAGCAGAACCGATGGAATACTATCAAGAGGTCTTTGGGTAGAAGGTTCAAATTCGCGGATACGTTCTATTTCATCGCCAAACCAATCAATCCGTACAGGCATTTCACTGGAAACTGGGAAAATATCAATAATATCGCCACGTCTTCCCCATTGTCCTTCTGTCTCGACGGTGGATGTATGCTCGTAACCCATTAGAGCCAAATTTCCTGCCATATCTTGCAGTTTAATCTCTGTGCCAATTTCCAGTGACAAACAATATTCTTTGAATTCTTCAGGACTGGGTAAATGTGGTTGAAGGGCGCGATCAGTTGCTACGATCGCAATTTTTTTCTTGTCTCCTTCTCGCTCATCCCAATTAACTAAATCCGCCAAAATCTGCATCTGTCCCCAAATAATCTCTGATTCAGGCGCATAGGGTTCGTAGGGCAGTACATCGGACGTGGGATAAAAATGCACAGTCTGCCAGCCCATCGTCTCTAGCTGCACCGACCACCGCCCTGCTTCTTCGATTGTGGCCGCAATGACGAGCATCAGTCGCTCTTGCTTTTGGCTTAGAGTCGAGCTAACCAGTCCTTTACCTACTCGCGATAAGCCCGAAAGTGTGAGTTGGTGCGATCGCGCCAGTTTACTCTCTAGTTCATCAGTGAGCGGCGATCGAATTAATGAACGAATTACAGAGGAAAACGGCATGGGTTAAATGGCAAAGTTAGAAAATGGCATTGTGTATAAGCTTAGCAATTTAACAGGTTTATTGTATTTCTAGTCTTTATATACATATAGTGTTTGTCACAAAGCATCGAAAAAAACTAAAAGCCATATTTACACAGTACATCCAAAGCCAAGATAGTCCTGAAAGCGAAAACCCCAAACGTTCTTAACCCCGTCCTCGCGAAGCAGGACGGGGAATGCATCACGGCATTTGTTCAAACAATTAACAAAAAGCCGCGCTTAGCGCGGCTTTTTGTTAATTGTTTCTAGACAGCTAGAGCAGGCTCTTTGACGCTGATTTTGGGATACTCAAGTTCAGGATAGAGAGGGAAGCGATCGCAAAGTGTTTGAACTCTAGCAATGCAATCAGCTTGGACAAGATCACTCTCTGGACTCAAAAGGCGATCGGCGATGATATTACCGATTTCGCGGAAGTCAACTTCCTTTAGTCCGCGAGAAGTCATTGCTGGAGAACCAAGGCGTAAACCACTAGTTACAAAAGGCGATTCAGGATCGAATGGAACTGTGTTTTTGTTGGCGGTGACATTGATGCCGCTTACCAATAAATCGGCAACTTTACCAGTCATCCCAATACAACGCAAATCGACCAATAACAAATGATTATCTGTACCATTGGAAACCAATTTGAATCCACGTTCTTGCAATTGAGCAGCAAGGGCTTGGGAGTTAGCAATTACTTGTCCACAATAAGTCTTGAACTCAGGACGCAAGGCTTCACCGAATGCGATCGCTTTAGCGGCGATCACATGTTCGAGGGGACCACCTTGAGAACCAGGGAATACCGATTTATCAAACTTTTTGCCAAGCGCTGCATCACGAGTCATGATCAAACCACCGCGAGGGCCACGCAATGTTTTGTGGGTGGTGGTGGTGACGACATCGCAGTAGGGAATTGGGTTGGGGTGATGTCCTGAAGCGACTAACCCTGCGATATGGGCGATATCAGCCATCAGGTACGCGCCAACTTCATCGGCAATTTCTCTGAATTTAACGAAATCAATAATCCTTGGATAAGCTGAGTAACCACAAATGATTAATTTCGGCTTATGTTTTAGAGCAAGTTCACGGATTACATCAAAATCTAGCTGTTCAGTTTCTTTATTTAAGCCGTAATGGACTTTGTTAAACCACATGCCCGACACATTTACAGGTGAGCCGTGAGTCAAATGTCCACCATGAGACAAGTCCATACCCAAGAAGGTATCACCCGGCTTGAGCAAAGTGAGGAACACCGCAAAGTTAGCCTGTGCGCCAGAGTGTGGCTGGACGTTGGCATGGGCTGCGCCAAATAATTCTTTGATCCGCTCAATGGCGATCGATTCGATCTCGTCAACAAACTCACAACCGCCGTAATAGCGTTTGTTGGGAAGCCCTTCGGCGTATTTATTAGTTAATACCGATCCCTGCGCTGCCATGACCGCAAGGGATGTAAAGTTTTCGCTGGCAATTAATTCAATATTATTGCGCTGTCTGTCAAGTTCTTTGTCGATAAAACCTGAGACAAGAGGATCAGATGCGGCGAGGATGGGAAACAAGTTGGTCATTTTGCTAAGCTTCTGTGCTGAATGTCTGCAATTGATTTGGTCTAAAGCGGTGCGGGGTTAGCAAGAACAAAAACACCCGCTAAATTATGCTAACACGCGGTGATAAGTAGCGCTTTGCACTAGGTTAAAATGCTCTGTAGACAACAAAATAATCACTATGCCCAAGCCCAAGACCAATCTGATTCTGAATCCCAACCCTCAATCGCAAATTACCCTCAGTGAATATGTCACGGCGATCGCATGGTCAGCTAATAGCAAATATCTCGCTGCGGCTACAGCATCGGGAGAGTTAGCTTTATTTGATGATGCAAAGACAGGCAACGATCTTGCACAAAAGCAGACTGAGTTGCAAGCACCAACAGAAATTTCGGTGGATTGTTTGGGCTTTTCGGCTGATAGTTGCTGGCTAGCATCAGGGGGACAGGATGGAAAAGTGCGCGTGTGGAAATTAGATGGTGAGCAATTTGCGATCGCAACAACCCTCGATCTAGGCAAAACATGGATCGAGCATTTAGCTTGGCATCCTCGCCGTGCTGAATTTGCCTTTAGCTTTGGTAAATATGTACAGATTTGGAGCGCAGAGACTCTAGATATTGTGACGACTTTGTATTTTGAGCAATCAACTGTACTTGCGATCGCATGGCATCCAAACGGCGACTCGCTCTCGGTCAGTGGTGATGGCGGGATTAAAGTCTGGTCAGCAAAGGATTGGTACGAAGATCCGATTGTGTTTGAAGCGCCGACTGCGATCGCCAAATTGGTTTGGGATCACGCAGGAGAATATTTAGTCGCCAATACCCTCGATAACTTGGTTGTGGTCATGCAATGGCTTGGCTCTGACTTTGATGCTTCACCTTGGCGAATGCAGGGATTTCCGGGAAAGATTCGCTCCTTTGATTGGTCAGCTAGCAAAACCTCGCCGCTCTTGTGTTCCTCCAGTGGCTCTGATGTGGTTGTTTGGGAAAAACACGCCGATCTAAATGTTGGTTGGGAAGGTGAAGTAATCAAGGGGCATAACAGCATTGTCGGCTTTGTTGCCTTTAAGCCCAAAACCGAGACTTTAGTATCTGCTGATGAAAATGGCAGAATCACGATTTGGAAAAATGCTAAGGATTGGATACAGGCTCTTGATACGCCGATGGGTGCAATCACGGCTTTGCAATGGCAACCGCAGGGCAAAAAATTAGCCGCAGCCAATGCTGACGGCGAACTAATGCTCTGGACAGAATCTTCACAAGGTAAAGGTTTTCGCTAACCCAATAAGGCTGTAGCGCACGCTTTGCGTGTGCTAAAGCTTATTGGTTTAACGCCCTTGGGCGCTAACCCAACAAGCTTAAAGTCGAGCCGATCGCACTGAGTTAACAAGATCGGTTAACACATCAACAGTCGTCTCAAAATTAATGCAACCATCGGTAATACTCTTGCCATATTCCAACTTTGCCAAATCTTTCAAAGGCTGCTTGCCTCGATTGAGATGACTTTCCAGCATGATCCCGACAATATTTTTTGAGCCTTCACGTACTTGCTCGCTAATATCCTGTAACACAGTCGGCTGAAGGTTGTAATCTTGACCGCTATTATCATGACTGCAATCAACCATCATGTAAGGTAACAACTTGCGATCTCTGAGGCGATTTGCGATCGCATCGACATGAGTTTTATCGTAGTTAGGCCCTTGCTTACCACCACGCAAGACGATATGACCATCAGGATTACCAGACGTAGTGACAATACTGGATCTGCCCTCATTGCTGACACCGAGAAAACGATGGGGCTGACGAGCCGATAGCATGGCATTAATCGCGACATCAATGCCGCCATCAGTCCCATTTTTGAAACCAACGGGCATTGATAAGCCTGAAGACATTTCGCGATGGGTCTGGCTTTCAGTCGTCCTTGCGCCAATCGCTGTCCAAGAGATCAGGTCAGCCAGATATTGCGGCACAATTGGATCGAGCAGTTCGGTCGCACTAGGCAAGCCCAATTTCGCCACATCTAGCAATAGCTGCCGCGCCATATGAATACCGTAATTAATATCAAACGTACCGTTAAGGTGAGGGTCGTTAATCAATCCTTTCCAGCCGATCGTGGTGCGGGGTTTCTCGAAATAGACGCGCATCACAATTTCCAGTGCATCACTGACTTCATCACGGAATTTTGCTAATTTTTCGGCATACTCATGAGCCGCTTTGACATCATGAATCGAGCATGGCCCCACGACGACTAATAAACGCTGATCGCTACCATTTAAAATATTTCTAATTCTGGCTCTAGCACTGGAGACTACTTTTGCGATCGCAGGAGTAATCGGTAATTCTGCTTTTACTTCTATGGGTGCTAGCAATGGACAAGTTTCAACTACATGTAAATCACTAGTCTTGATCTGTTCTAAATTTTCATCTAATAATGATATTACTTGACCAGATTTGTTTGCGAGTTCGTTTGGTGACAAGCTATTTGACTCCATATAAATATCCATTTATACTTTAGCGCCCCAGTGGGTGTAAAAGTATTTCGGCATAGTTTTACGCCTGATAGTTTTGCGTTTTATTGCGACTAGTGACCAATAAATATTCTCTTACGTCAACAAGTAGAGCATTCATTCCCATGAAAATTATGCTCCCAGAATCTAATGTATCAACTCCCAAACCAGTATCGCAATTCCCGCAGCTATTTAGCGGCATGCTGGCTCTTGCGATCGCACTTGTGGGTAGCGCCTACATTGCTGGTAACGCTCTGAAATCACTTAGGTCAAATAATGCCCTCACCGTAATTGGTGCATCAACCCGTCCCATTCGCTCTGATTATGTGATCTGGCGTAGCTCCGTTTCTAGTCAGCAGACGACTTTGCCGCTTGCTTTCCAAGAACTCAAACGCTACAACGAGCGGGTACGGGCTTATTTTAAGACCCAAAATATTCCTGATGATGCGATCTCGGCTAGTGCGATCGATACTCAACCTATACCTGAAGTCAATAGTAACGGCGTGCAAACGGGTAGAACGATCGCCTATCGATTGGTGCAACGCTTTGAGGTTCGCTCTAAGGATGTCGATGGCATTGGTGCGATCGCAAAGTCAAGTACAGATTTGATCAATGAGGGAATTCCTTTTACTTCAGAGCCTGCGGAATATCTTTATACGCAGCTTAGTCAATTGCGGGTAGAAATGATTTCTGAAGCCACTAAAGACGCAAAGGCTAGAGGTGATGCGATCGTCAATGTATCAGGTAGTCGCCTTGGCGCAATCCGTAAGGCAGAAACTGATGTTTTTCAAATTACGGCTCGGTATTCCACAGAAGTCAGCAATAGTGGGTCTTATAGCACGACTTCTATAGATAAAGACATTCGGTCAGTAGTATCGATTACTTTCGCAGTCGAGTAGCATACAATCATAGAAGTGTTGATTAGCAACACTTCTATGATTATTCTTTGCGCTAGTGCATGAAGCCATGAGTTACTCCAGTTCGCAATCGCCGTCTTCATCTTGCCCTGTCTGTATGCGGGGTGCAATTACACCGATGCCAATGATGGAATCGGTAGCTTGCGATTTTTGTAATCATATTTTTGTACTTGAGCAAAGCGATGATCAACGTCAGCAATTTATGAAAATGGCAGATACGATCTCGACGTTGCGATGGGTTTGGACTGGTAGACGTTGGGAAAATGCTAATGCGGTGCAAGTTTATACGAGCCGTTGGCTGAGTGCTTTGGGGATTTTATTGGTGATCGTGCCAACTGCGATCGCAACTGCTGCTGTTTATCTTTTCCCAACCGAACCTGATGTTCCATTAGCTTGGTTTCCCAAATTTTGGGCGATCGCGACATTTTGCGGTCACTTATTTGTACTGTTATCAATTACTCGCGATTATACGCAGTTCCCGATCCAAGCTTATTGGCGATCAATTTTGCGATCGCTTTCACAGCGCTTCGCACTGAAATAAAACCCAAAAGAGATTTACGCCGCGAAGCGGCGCAAATCTCTTTTGGGTTTTTGACGATAAAATGGACAGTATGGCAAAAAAGAAAAAAAGTGAATTAAAGAAAAGTAAATCGTTCAAAAAGGCTTTAAGTAAGTCTTTATCGATATTTCACTATGGAATTAAAGCTTTAGATTTGGTTTGGACGACTAGCCGAATTTTGACCCTAGCGATCGCCCTGTTCACGATCTTTGGTGGGCTATTACCTGCGGCGATCGCTTATGTGGGCAAATTAATCGTGGATAGTGTCGTGTTAGCTTCGCAGAGTGGATTAATTAGCGATCGCAATGTTGCCCTGAGTTATGTCGGCTTTGAAGCGATGTTGATCATCATTTTAGCCGCTTCTCAAAAAGGATTATCGGTAGCTCAATCACTGCTGCGCGTGCTACTTGGGCAGAGGGTGAATGTCTTAATTTTAGAAAAAGCACTCACCCTCGATCTCGCTCATTTTGAAGATTCAGAATTTTACGACAAAATGAGTCAGGCGCGATCGCAAGCTTCTAGTCGTCCCCTTGCGCTGATTAGTCGCACTTTCGGTCTAGGTCAGTCAGCGCTGACTCTGATAACTTTTAGCGGATTGTTGTTGAACTTTTCCATTTGGGCAGTAATTGTCTTAGTCTTAGCTGCCATTCCTTCTTTTATTGCGGAAACCAGATTTTCAGAACATGCATTCCGTTTATTTCGATGGCGATCGCCTGAGACGCGTCAACAGCATTACTTAGAGACTTTGCTGGCGCGAGAAGACTATGCCAAGGAAGTCCAGCTTTATCAACTAGGTGGAATGCTCTTGCAGCGCTATCACGATATTTTCAATCGCCTTTACGATGAAGATCGCAACCTCACGATTCAAAAGGGCTTTTGGGGCTATCTATTGGGATTGCTGAGTACGGTTGCATTTTATGCCGCCTATGCATGGATCGTGATGGAGGCGATCGCAGGCAAAATTAGCTTAGGCGAAATGACCATGTATTTGGTGGTATTCCGCCAAGGTCAATCTACTTTTGCATCGGCGCTAACTTCCATCGGTGGCATGTATGAAGACAATCTCTATTTGGCGAATCTTTATGAGTTTCTAGACCAACCTATCCCTCAATCCCATGGCATTATTACCAAAGGCATCGTATCTGATGGAATTAAATTTGAGAATGTTTCCTTTTGCTATCCCGAAAGCCAAGAGCCAGTTTTAAAGAATATCTCGCTGCATCTCCAACATGGCGAGAAACTAGCGATCGTTGGTGAAAATGGCTGTGGTAAAACGACATTAATCAAACTTCTGACGCGATTGTATATACCTAGTAGTGGCAGGATTTTGCTGGATGGAGTTGACTTAAATGATTGGGATATTGATGTATTACGAAAAAGAATCGGTGTAATTTTTCAGAACTTTGTGCAATATCAATTTACGGTAGGCGAGAACGTCGGTGTTGGAGATGTGGAAAGACTTGATGATGATCGAGAATGGGAAGTTGCTACTGAGAAAGGGATGGCGAAGACATTTATCGATAATATGCCGCTCAAGTTTGGAACACAGCTAGGCAAGTGGTTTAAGGGTGGTCAAGAGTTGTCAGGTGGGCAATGGCAAAAGATTGCGTTGTCCCGTGCATTTATGCGATCGCAAGCTGACATTCTCATCCTTGATGAGCCAACTGCCGCGATGGATGCAGAAGCCGAAATGAGCATTTTCAATCATTTCCGTTCGCTCACTCAAGATCAAATGGTGGTGCTAATTTCCCATCGTTTCTCCACAGTGCGCATGGCGGACAAAATCATCGTAATGGCAGATGGTAAAATTATCGAGCAAGGCAGTCACGAGCAACTATTAGCAGCAGATGGACGCTATGCCCATCTTTTTACGCTGCAAGCAGCAGGTTATAAGTAATTATAAGCAAAGAATAATATCACTAACTAAATAACCATTGAATTTGTAATTTATTCTATGTATAAAATACTCGATAACAATCAATTATCTAGTTTACTCAATGAGTTAAAAGCTCTTTTAGTTGAACTCTATGGACAGCGTTTATTTTCTCTAATTCTATTTGGTTCACAAGCAAGAGGAGATGCAACGCCCGACTCGGATATTGATGTAATGGCAGTTCTTGACGATCCAGTTAATCCTGTTGAAGAAATATCTAGAATGTCTGATATTGGCTGGTATTTTATGAGTAAGTATGGTGAGTTAGTTTCTATTATTCCTACTGCTAAGTCAGCATTTTTAGATTCAGAAATTTCTTTTGTGAGAGTTGTTAAGCGTGAAGGAATTAAACTATGAATGAAATAAACAAGTTTTTGATTTTAGCAACTGAAGACATACAAACAGCCCAGTTTTTACACGATAGTCAGCGCTTTCGCCCCTCTATATCTCGCGCTTATTATGCGATGTA
The DNA here is from genome assembly GCA_949128015.1 of Synechococcales cyanobacterium PMM_0003. Classification (GTDB taxonomy): domain Bacteria; phylum Cyanobacteriota; class Cyanobacteriia; order Pseudanabaenales; family Pseudanabaenaceae; genus Pseudanabaena. The sequence goes on along the minus strand of CASBRC010000315.1, from coordinate 606 downwards.
TTACGCGGCTCAAGCACTGCTATTGTCAGAAGGTTTAGATACTTCTACTCACAAAGGTGTGATTAAATTGATAAATTTTCATTTTACCCAAACAGGTAAGTTGCCTTTAAATATTGCCAAACTTCTGAAAAATGCTCACGATCTTAGGCAGTTGGGTGACTATAGTACTGATTTTATATCTGACGAGATAATTTCCGAGAAAATAATCGAGGATGCTAAAACTTTTGTAAATGAGGTTGAAATAATGCTGATGGATAAAAATTAGCTTTAAAGAACAAAAATGGTTAAATAACGTGTAATAGTAGAGATAAGTAGTTAAGAAATTATGCAAAATTTTAATTGGAAGAAGCTGCAAAATAGTTCCGATATTCGTGGCGTGGCGATCGCGGGAGTACCCAACGAAGATGTAAACCTAACTCCTGAAATCGCGAAAATATTAGGACAATCTTTTGCGAGTTGGCTAGCTCAGAAATTAGATAAACCTGCATCAAAATTACTTATTTCTGTCGGGCGCGATAGTCGTCTATCGGGCGCAGAATTAATGCAAGCGGTGATGGAGGGGATTAATTCTCTTGGTAGTCAGGTTTATGACTTTGCGATCGCATC
>CASBRC010000314.1 GCA_949128015.1 Synechococcales cyanobacterium PMM_0003 | reverse complement strand
GTCTTTAACCCGTTGAAACGGGTTTTAGCTTTGAGCCAAGAACTTGAGTTCTTGGCTTATCCCGAACTCAGGTTATATATAGCTTTTCAGTTGTATTAATCCAGCAATTCTCATTATGAAACCAATTTTTATAGTAAAAACTGCTGTATAAATACAACAAAAGTGCAAGTAGTTAAAACTTGTACTAAAATCTAGCTTTAGCAATAAGTCCCTCAAAATTCTGATTTTTTACGAAGATTCATGCCATCCCCAACTTCTTCCTCACTCCGAAATACCTTTGCTAGAACTGAGATCCGTCGTCTGCAAGACTTGTTACCGCCAGAGCTACAAGCTTGGGTAAAAGTACTTAACGCCGACGGTGTTCGCCCACCTTTGATCGCCTGTGAAGAAGCTGGCGGTGACGAAGTGGTGATCTTGGTTGATATGGTGCGCTGGGAACGTATGGCTGAAGATCAGCGCAATCTCCTGTACTGGCACGAAGTGGCCCGTATTCAAAATGACGCTGTGCCAAAAGATGGCTGGGAAGTCGCCGCTCTTGCGATCGGTCTAGGTGGTGCAGTTGGTGAGCTATGGGTGCAAAACGGTTTGCTCTTTGCCCTTGCTCTTGGTATATGTGGTGTGGCTGGTTTTCAGCTATGGCGCAAGGGGACTGGCAAAAAAGATATTCGCAACTTGCTCGAAGCTGATCAAGGTGCGATTCGTTTAGCTGTTCGTAACGGTTATCCACTGCCTGCGGCTTATAAAAGTTTGGGCAGTGCGCTCAAAATCATGTTGGGTGATGCATCAAAAGGGCGATCGCGTACATTGATCGAAAAGCGTCTTGATGCGCTTCGTAATGACGCTAACAAAGCAAGACGCAGTTACGACAATTAGAGCTTGCCCATATTTGCTTTCATAATAAATCGCTCAAGTGTGACAATCTCTACGCAATCGCCGTAGGGAATATATTGCTGCAAATCTCCTGAAATATAAAATTCACGTAAAGTCCAACCTTCACCACCGAGTACTAAATAAGCCTTTTGATAATTAGGATTCTGCTCCATCGCATCCATTAAACAAATTACTTCAAAAGGAACTTTCTGCTCCGCTGTACCACCTACCTGCTGCCATTTTAGGGAAATCAAAACATTGCGATCGCCCCGATTAGCAACAACATCAATTTTATGTTTTCCCCCACCCGGACGACTGCCAATATATTGCTGTGACTGAGAAAGATAGCCACCATAAATCAAGGAATGCAATACCATTTGCTCTAAAACTGCGCCAGTTTCGGTATTGCGAAGACTCATAATAGCTCTAGCCCTTTTTCAAATCCTTTATAGGCTAGCATTTCTTTCGCAGGAACTCGATCGCCGTTACAGCTAATTCTTCTTGGAGCATCGAGGATTTGATATTCAAATCCCAAATTTTTGTAGAGGGCAAGAACTCGATCGGTTGCTTGATTAGATGCGATCGCAGGACAGTTTTGATCGGCTAACCATTGGGCTAAGCGTTCTTGCTCTGACCATTCAAAGCCATGCTTAGAATATTGTCGAAACTCAACATCGTAGGGCGGATCGGCATAAATAAGATCGTTGGCAGCAATCTTGATTTTGCCAAAATCCAGATTCGTAAACTTCCATTGTGAAAGCGTAGGTTTATATGTTGAGAAATCTAGATTGTAATTTATGGTTTTATATTTACCAAAAGGAACATTAAAACCACCTTTCTGATTAAACCGACAAAGCCCGTTATAACCAGTGCGATTGAGATAATAAAATAGTTGCGCTGCTTTGGGAGTTTCAGCTTGTTCCGATTGGATTAAACGATTAAATTCTACTCGCTGAGCATAGTAAAATTCGCGCTCATTTTGGACATCTATCTCTAGCTTTAATCCTTTTTGCAGACATTGATAAAAGTTCACCACATGGGGATTAATGTCATTTAGCAAAGCTTTTTGAGGTTGTAAACCCAAAGCGATCGCCAATCCACCACAAAATGGCTCTACTAAGCGGCGATCGCTGTGTTTTTGCCAAGTGTGTTGTAAATACTGCACAAGCCAACGCTTACCACCTGCCCATTTTAGAGGAGGGGTAAGGCGGGCGGGCTTTGCAGTAGATTGAGGAACATTCGCCACTTGTTTTGCCAAGGGAGTCATGAGCAGAGATGAATGGTGAAGCGATGGCATGGCAACAAGGGAAAATTAATGCTTATCCAATCTAGTACCACTAGGCGGCAACTAGCAAGCCTGCACTAGATTGCTTGGGCAGAACATCGACGACATCAATCTTGGCACAATACGCGATATCTTCAGCCCCATTAAGGTTGAGCAAGCGTTTGCCGTGACTCGCTTGATAAAATAATTCTTCAACTTCACCTTTCCAAGCTTTGTAGAGAGTCGCTGCTGCGATCGCTTCATCATTACCGAAGTCAGCCTCATTTTCGAGATTAGCGGCGATCGCACCAGCACAAGTTGTATCTTCGAGAGAATAGCTACCTTCCCAGCCCGAACCGACAATCCACACCGTCTCAGGCTTATTTTCACGCAAATATTTTAATACTGAGCCAAGATTAATCATCGCGCAAGCTAATACACTCTCAGCATTTTGAATCTTTTGCAGCGATCGCGTGCCATTGGTTGTACTCATAAAAATTCGCTTACCTTTGACCACATCAGGTGTAAAGTCAAAAGGTGAATTTCCCAAATCGCAGCCTTCAACTGTTTTTCCACCACGCTCACCGACCCGAATCCTTAGCTCTGGCGGATGCGCATCACTGACACGCATCAATTCATTGAGGTCAGAAAACACTTGCACACCTTCGGCTCCAGCCGCAAGAGCAGTAGCAATTGTGGTGGTTGCTCTCAAAATATCAACTGCGATCGCACAGTCTGGATTTCCTTCAGCAGGGACTAACTCTGGCGTGTGATAGACAAATATTTTCATTTACAGATCTGATGATTGAGTCTTCGTGTATAAATTAAACTCTATGATTGTCTGTTTTGCAAGGCGCATGTCAAGATAGCAGCAATTCTCATCACAAAACCTATTTTTATAATGAGAATTGAGCAGGTAGAAACAAGAAATATTAAAACCTAATTGAGGATGCCTAACCATGATTGAGCATATCAACCGACGAAACAAGAAATTTTATTTATACCAAGGCACAACCAAGCTAGGGAATCCTAAGTATTTCTTTTCGTCAAAACCAGATGGGAATCCAGTTGATGTCATTCCTGATAGCTATGAAATTTATGAAAATCCCAACGCTCAGGTGTTCTTAAGGAAAATTCCCCCTCAAATCATTACTCCCGAAGAAATTGAGATCGTCAAATCAGGTGTAAAGAAATACGCCAAAATTGATTACTTCATGATTGATGTTAAAGTCAAAAACATCATTATTTACATGCCTAACCAAAATCCTGAACAGCTATTAGAGATTGTGTCATCTTATTATGGTAATAATTCTCTTAGAGCGAAAAATGCTGTCGCTTTTTCCCTTTCCTATAGCCCTATGATGCAGTTCGTTCTAGAAGATGTACAAACGAGAGAATTTACAATTGAACGCTGGTGTTTTCGAGGTTCAGTTGACGATTGGATTCCATTGTCTCAGTCTAGCAACCTGAAGGAACTGGTGAAAAACTATGTTTGCCATTTAGGGAAAGATTCATTTTATGATTTGATGTAGTGATTTGATACCTTTGTAAAATACGAGACTGCACGATCGCACAATGGCAAATTTATTTGCTCTTAGGTTCGACTTAGAGCATGATTGAGAAAAGATCGCTCTAATGTCCGAGGATATCCGAGGAGAAATCATGAATTCTACATATAAAGCATTTTGGCTAGAAGCAGGTGATCTGGTGGTGATTGACCAGACGCAACTTCCCTTTTGCTTAGTGACAAAAACCCTCAAAACTAGTGCCGATGCTACCCTTGCCATCCAAGACATGACCGTGCGCGGAGCAGGCGTAATCGGCAATGTCGCCGCCTTTGGCGTGTACCTAGCCGCTAGAGAAAGTAAAGGCGATCGCGAAAAAATTAAAGCTCTTTCAGCCATAATTCGTCTTGCGCGTCCTACAGCCGTAAATCTGATGTGGGCAGTCGATCGCATGCTTGCGGTATTAGATAAAGCTCCCACAAATCAAGACTTAGTAGAACTTGCCCTCAAAGAAGCGATCGCCATTGCTGACGAAGATGTAATTGGAACCCGCAATATTGGCAGATTTGGCTGTGAACTAATCGAGGCGATCGCCAAGACTAAGCCCAAAGGTGAACCCGTCAATATTCTCACCCATTGCAATGCAGGATGGCTAGCGATCGTCGATCGCGGTAGTGCCTTAGCGCCAATTTATGAAGCTTGCGATCGCGGGCTGAATATCCATGTGTGGGTCGATGAAACCCGCCCCCGCAATCAGGGCGCAAATTTGACCGCATGGGAACTCGGACAATCAAAGATTCCACATACCCTGATTGCCGACAATACAGGTGGCTTGTTAATGCAATATGGTAAGGTCGATCTTTGCATCGTGGGAACCGATCGCACGACTCGTAGCGGCGATGTCGCTAATAAAATCGGCACATATCTTAAAGCTCTCGCTGCGTTTGATAATGACGTTCCTTTTTATGTGGCGTTACCAAGTTCCACTTTTGATATGCAGATCTCAGATGGGATTAAAGAGATTGCGATCGAGACTCGCAGCGCCGATGAAGTTCTATATATGCAAGGACTACAAGATGATGGTGCGATCGGCAAAGTCCGAGTTGCTCCATTGGAAACTTCTGCTTTAAATTATGGATTTGATATTACTCCTGCGAGACTTGTTACAGGGTTAATTACAGAGCGAGGTATTTGTGAAGCTGCCGAAACTGCGATCGCAGGCATGTTTCTCGATCTAATCCCATAAAATAGAAAGCCTGCATAGCGTTCTCAATATTGCCAATGTCCTAAGCCATTCACAATGAGAGATTAGACAGTAAAACCCAATAATTAGCATTGCGGCGATTTTCCATAACAAAAAAGGGTGCTGCTAAGCAGCACCCTTTTTTGTTACGGAGAGGGGGAGATTCGAACTCCCGTTAGGTGTGACCCCAAATCTGATTTCGAGTCAGACGCATTCAACCACTCTGCCACCTCTCCAAGTATGTCTTGTAGCTTATGTTTGGCTAGCAAAGCAGTTGTGATCATATCACGGTATGTGTGTTTTAAAACCCCAAAATTAATTTTTTGAAGTGCCGCTGTAGGCGGCACTTCAAAAAATTAATTTTTATAATGAGAATTGCTGGATTAACGTGCAAGATTTGACAGATCGATGGAGTTAGGAAGAACTTGGCGATCGCATCGCATTTTTAGCCTATTAACATCAAAAGCTACAATGGGACATACTCTCTCAAGCTATTAGCGATCGCCTAATATTCAAAATTTTAGAGGAGCAAAATTAATATGACTCAAACAATTGCCCAAAAAACAACTCTATATGAGCAAGATCTAAATCTGTGGGTGGAAAATGCGATCGCGCAGTTAAAAGTTGGTGATTTCCACAATCTTGATGTTGAAAATTTAATTGAGGAGTTAGAAGGTTTGGCTGGCAAGGACAGACGCGAATTAAGAAGTCGTTTAGTCACTTTATTAGAGCATTTGCTAAAGCGTTGCTATGTCAGAAGTGAGTATGACTATGCAGGATGGGAAATCACGATCGATCGCACAAGGTTTGAAATTATCGGAATTTTGCGTCAATCACCTAGCCTCAAAAATTATTTTAGTAGTGATGAGTTATTCCAAGAATCCTTTGACCTTGCATTGCGAATAGTGAGAAAAAATCAAGGCTATCAAAACACTGATTTCCCCGATACATGGCAATTTAGCCGCGATATTGACGCAATGCTAAATGGGAGCATCTTAGTTTGGCGCTAAGTATAAATACTTAGAACGAAATTCCGCCATCTC
>CASBRC010000313.1 GCA_949128015.1 Synechococcales cyanobacterium PMM_0003 | reverse complement strand
TCAATTTCGCTATCACCGATCACAACTGCGGCTTTCGCATTGGCATTACTTGCCCGTTTGAATTGTTTATCAAACTTGGCTCCACTGAGATCGAGTTCGACAATAAATCCAGCCTTGCGAAGAATTTGAGCAATGGATAGAGACTTCGCTTCTGCTTGTTCGCCACGCGAAATGATGTAGAAATCAACTTGCGATCGCTTTTGTTCGGCAACCTGTTGCATCAGGATGACTAATCGTTCTAGACCGATCGCCCAACCGACCGCAGGTACATCGGCTCCACCTAATTCTGCAATCAGGCGATCGTAACGTCCACCACCACAGACTGCGGATTGTGCGCCGAGTTGATTGGATTGAATTTCAAATGCAGTACGGGTGTAATAGTCTAAGCCGCGCACGAGGCGATTATTGATGCAATAGGGAATGTTGAGATCGGTTAAAAGATTTTGGACTTTCTCAAAATGTTGTTGCGATTCGGAACTTAAATAGTCGAGAATGCTGGGCGCATCTTGCGAAATTTCTTGAGTGCGTTTGTCTTTGCTGTCGAGAATTCTGAGAGGATTGCGCGTGAGGCGATCGCGTGAATCAGCATCAATTTCTTCAGCAAAAGGTGTGAAATATTCGACAAGGGCTTCACGATAGGCAACCCGATCTTCAGCACTACCTACAGAATTAAGATCAACTACAAGATCTTTTAAGCCTACAGCTTGTAAGAAATCACTTGCGATCGCAATTACCTCAGCATCAGCACGGGGATCGGCGCTGCCTAATACTTCTACACCTAACTGATGAAATTGGCGCTGACGACCTGCTTGGGGGCGCTCGTAGCGAAACATTGCGCCTGTATACCAGAGGCGCTGCACGCCGCCTTGGGCAAATAATTTGTTTTCAATATAGGATCGCGCTACGCCTGCCGTGCCTTCAGGTCGCAAGGTCAAAGAGCGATCGCCGCGATCGCTAAAGGTGTACATTTCTTTACCAACAATATCTGTGGCTTCACCGATGCCCCGCGCAAACAGCTCAGTTGCTTCAAAAATGGGGGTGCGAATCTCGGTGTAGGCGGCTTGGGCGAGGATTTGACGTGCAGTTGTCTCTAGCTGCTGCCAGTAATAAATTTCGGGGGCGAGGATGTCGCGAGTGCCGCGTGTGACCTGAAGTGAAGACATGGATAGTGTGTGGTTTACAGGAATCTGTGATGTTCTTCCAGAATACAGCGCTTTGCACTTCAGTCAAACCCCCTAACCGCGAGCGCATTTTAGCCCAGTATGAATATTTAGCTCTAAGAGGGAATATCTCATACAGAACTCTCTAATAAAAATGCGATCGCAATATCAGTTTTCGTCTGGATTGAGGAATCGCGATCGCAAACTTTCAGCTTTCAACTGGAGGATGCCAACCAGCTTGTATCCAGTTTTTACGCACGATAACAGCGAGTTTATTATTCAAGCTTAAAGCTTCTACAGTTGCTCGACCGCAATCTGTTTTCCCGATAATCTCTGCTCCTTCTTGATTCCATATGAAATGTTCTTTCCATTTCTGAGTGCGAGGATTGAATAAGAAAACTACTTTTCCAGATTGAGGGTCTAAACTTTCGATTTGTGTCCATTTATATTGATTACACAGTTCACAAGCTAGACAGAGATTATGTTCTGTGTTAGATCCGCCTTTGACTACAGGATGGATATGGTCGATTTGCAATCTTCCTAAAATATATTTTTGATTGCTAAGGCAATATTCACAACGATTTTTGGCTCGTTTTCTAACAAGTTCGCGTAAACTTTTTGATAGAAGACTCATGGCAGTAAAGGCTCTCGCAATCCACGTTTGGTTACTTCAGCGAGTGCCATTGCTTTCCTTAGTTGTCCAATCCGATAAATTGACAATAAAACTAATAGCTCATAGCTTTCTGCTTGTGTGAGTCCAATTTCCTTTCCTTTAGATTGAAGTTCGCCTAATCTTTGATTTTGGACTAGATCCATTTTTAAGTCAGCTACTTCTATAACTTCAGGATCGGAAAGATGGTCGATCGCCTTATAGTTGCTAGTTTGAGATAGGTCATTGAATACAGGCAATATTATTTCTAGGGTGTCAGTGAGAATGTCTGATAAGTCTCTCGCTGTGGCTTTACCAAGATGTTGGGCAGATTGGAATAGGTTTTCGGGTAGGTCAATGGTAATTTGAGTCATTGGTGATGGGGCGATTATTTTGTGATGATTCAATTATAAACGATGCAAATAGAAACATTTCTATAAAAAAGACAGCCCTACAATTACAGATCTCGATAAATCTCACGACGATGCCTAACTCGTCGCAGCGTTACGATTTCTTCTCTGTTATCAATGTCGTAAAGTACTCGATAGTCTCCAACTCGCAGACGATAACCCTGACTTCTTGCAATTCGTTATGCTTTGGTTTCTAGATATTGACTGAGCGTTAAAAAATCACCGTTTTTAAGCTCTAGTTCAGTTTCGACAATAGATTGTTGATAGCCTTTCCAGCATAGAAAC
>CASBRC010000312.1 GCA_949128015.1 Synechococcales cyanobacterium PMM_0003 | reverse complement strand
TTTATAAGTCGCACTGAAATGAGGCGGCTTGCGAAAGAGTAGGAATGTCAGAATATTCACCCTTGACGATTTGGTAAATAGCATAACCACCGAGTAAGATGGTTCCGATAAAGATTGTATTAGCAATAGTTGCACTGATTATAGATGGCAATGCATTGCTTGATAGCTGTTGGACAACTTGAAAGAAAAGTTGAGCAATAAACAATACAATTTGCATTAATAAAGCTTGCATAGTATTGAATCTTACAAAATATGGAATACGAGCATCTCTTACTACTAAAAAGAATAAACCTATGAACAGAAAAAACTCACCTGTTAAACCAAGTACAGGCACTAGGGGAAATGCTAAAACATTTCCGTAAAACCAGATAAATGGGAAAAATGGCAGAACCAACAAGGGAAACTGTTGAAATAAAACCGCACCATAGATTACACCTGCTGACATAGGTAATAGGTAAGGCAGACAACTATAAAAGCGATGCAGAGGTACTACAGATTGCTGCGGTGTCATGATGATTTCCTTTAAGTGCTGAGCTTTGATTTGGGCTTGTATGGACTAGATTTTAGCTTAAGTCTCTGTGAATATCATAGCCAAAGCATCGCCACATCTCCAGACGCGCAAATTATTGCGGCTTAATCAACACTTAAAACTAATCCTTTAAGATAAGCACCTTCAGCGTGAAAAATACTCGTTGGATGATCGGCAGGATGATTTAACTGGTGCAAAACCTTGATATTCCGACCAGACTCGATCGCCGCCGCCGTTACTGCGCCCGTAAAGTTCTCCAAATTCACAACTTGTGAACAAGAAAATGTGAATAGTAAACCGCCACTTTTTATTTTAGAAAGCGCCTGTAAATTTAACTTCTTATATCCCTGCATCGCCGCATGTCGTGCCGACAAGTTTTTGGCAAAAGCAGGAGGATCAAGCACGATCGCATCATAATCAGCATCACATTGCCGCAGATAATCAAACACATCACCTGTAAATGAAGTATGTGTCGCCTGACGCTCAGCATCAAAGTTTGCGGCAATATTCCGATCTGTCCACTCCATCGCCTTGACCGAGCTATCGATTGAATGAACTTCCCGCGCACCCGACGCTACTGCATAAACTGAAAATCCTCCAGAATAGCAAAAAGTATTTAAAACCTTTCGACCTGTCGCATACTTCCCAAACAAGCGGCGATTTTCGCGTTGATCCAAGAAAAAGCCTGTCTTCTGCCCCCTTTCCCAATCGACTATAAAACGATGCCCATATTCCAAGACTTCGCCGCCATCGACCGATTTCTCACCAATCAACAAACTATCTTGAAACTGACTCTGAGGTTTGCGCGAAAGGGTTCCCGAACTTTTGTCATAAACCGCCTGTAAGCGATCGCCATAAATTTCTTTTAGCGCCGCAGCAATTTCCATTCGATAGCGGTATGTTCCTAAAGAATGGGCTTGCAAAACCGCCGTGCCACCATAAATATCAATGATTAAACCTGCCAAGCCATCGCCTTCAGAATTAATCAACCGATAACAATTTGTCTCAGGATTATCAATTAACCCTAGTTGCTGCCTGAGCGCAAATGCTTGCTTGAGTCGATCGCATAGCAACTGTTGCATCGACTCTATAGGCTGAAAAGACAACACCTTGATCGCGATGCTACCTAGTCCCCACAGCCCGATCGCTAAAAATTTACCATCTTCACTATAGGCTTCAACCAGATCGCCATCATGGACTTCGCCTTGCATTTTTGCGATCGCACCTGAAAAAATCCAAGGATGAAAACGCTGTACCGCATCGACTTTTTTACGAAGAATAATCGCACGGGGCAACGATGGCATAGTTAATAACTTCTAATTAGGATAGGGTGCTAAACATAGCATGATTTTAAGACGCAAAGCCCAAAGAGTAAAGGCGGCTCACTGAGCCGCCTTTACTCTTTGGGCTTTAACGAACAGGTCTTTTATGTTATTCTCAAGAAGCCATCGTTATTGATAATGCCATGACAGCTGCGGACACCACCTATTCACCTGAATCCCTCAAGGCTGAACTCAACTCAAAGGGTTGTCGCATGACACCGCAGCGCGAGGTGATTTTGAGTACATTTCAGACCTTACCTGAAGGCGAACATCTTAGCGCTGAAGATCTGTATGAACGATTAAAAGCGCAAGGCGAAAATATTAGTCTCTCAACAATTTATCGAACCGTGAAAATGATGGCGCGGATGGGAATTTTGCGTGAGCTTGAACTCACTGAAGACCATAAACATTACGAGATCAATCAGCCCAAACCTCACCACCATCACCATCTAGTCTGCGTTAAGACTAATCGCGTCATTGAGTTCAAAAATGATCAAATTCTCACGATCAGCAAGAAAGTCGCTGATAAGTATGGTTTCTCAGTCTTAGACTGCCAACTCACAATTATTGGGGTCAGCCCTGAAGGACAGCGATCAATCTTTTAAATAAGAGCAGTGTGAAACACTGCTCTTATTTAAACTGATTTTATTTAGGTGGTTTTAGCAAAATCTTCTTGAGCATAAACACGAAATCGCTCTAAGTCCGCTTGCAGTGTAGACTTGACAACTTGACCCAAAAACAAATTATCCATAATTTGCCCGATCGCAGGAATTGCGTAGGCAATGCTGAGCTTAACGATTGTCATATTATTGGGGCGACCATAAAATCTCACAGCACCACGATTTGGTAGACCACCAATCGATTCCCACTGAATAATTTGATTCGGAATTTGCTTGAGAATGCGAGATTTCCAAGTAAAAGTTAAACCACTTGTGCCGAGCTTCCATGCTGATATCTCAGGATCGTCGGTAACTACCACAGAGTCAATCCACTTCATCCAACGGGGCATAGCCTGCAAATCTGACCACAACGACCATGCATATTCCACGGGAATAGCCACCTCAGTTTGGACGGTATGTTCTAGCCAATCACTCATTGAATAATCGTTAATTGTTACAAAGGTTTACTTACACCAATCATATAACAAACTCCAATGTCACGGTTTCGTTGCGATCGCAATAATCTCAAAACCAGAACAATATTTCTTGTTTTCAAAAAACCAATTTTTATAGCTCTCGCCACTTGTATCAGGACAAATCAAAACCCAAAAGAGAGAGGCGGCGATCCGCGCCGCCTCTCTCTTTTGGGCTTTATGCCCTAACAAGACTGGCAACACCTATATAGTGAGAATTGCTGGGAATAATTAAGAAGACTAGACTAAGTGACAACAATCGTAATAAAATGTTAAGACGTTATAGCTAGTTTGACCACTGGAAGAGTTTTACTGTGGGTTTATTACGCCATTTTACAAAAGACATCGGCATTGACCTCGGTACTGCCAACACACTTATTTATGTGTCTGGTGAAGGTATTGTTCTGCAAGAGCCATCAGTTGTCGCGATCGATCAACGAGACAAAACCGCCTATGCGGTCGGAAATGAAGCCAATAAAATGATCGGTCGTACACCCGGTGACATTATTGCGGTGCGACCTCTAAAGGATGGTGTAATTGCGGATTTTGACTCTGCTGAGTTGATGCTGCGTTCATTCATCCAGAAAGTTAAAAAAGGTGTTTTTAATCCACGCATTGCGATCGGTATTCCCAGCGGCGTTACAGGTGTGGAATGGCGAGCAGTCATGGACGCGGCTCGTCGAGCTGGCGCAAGTGAAGTTTACCCGATTGATGAGCCAATAGCAGCAGCAATTGGCGCAGGGATGCCTGTAAGTGAAGCCACAGGCAACATGATCATCGACATTGGCGGTGGTACTACCGAAGTTGCCGTGATGAGTTTGCAGGGGATTGTATTGAGTGAGTCCGTGCGTGTTGCAGGCGATGAACTCAGTGAAGCAATCATGAAATATATGAAGACTGTACATAACCTCGTAGTCGGGGAACGGACTTCAGAAGAAATCAAAATCAAAATTGGCTCAGCTTACCCGATCAAAGAAGAAACATCGATGGAGGTCAGAGGCTTGCACTTACTGTCGGGCTTACCTCGCACCGTCACCGTAAAATCTTCAGAAATTCGTGAAAGTATGAGTGAGCCACTTTCAGTGATTATTGAAGCTGTAAAACGTACTCTAGAGCGAACTCCACCTGAATTGGCTGCGGATATTATTGATCGCGGCATCATGTTAGCTGGTGGTGGTGCAATGCTAAATGGCATTGACACTTTGATTAGCCACGAGACAGGAATTATCACTCACATCGCTCCAGCCCCTTTAGACTGTGTAGTCATCGGAGCGGGTCGAGTACTCGAAGATTACAAAAATCTTGGTCGTGTATTAACCAGTCGCTTGAAAAGTTCATAGGTAAATTTATAGGTGAATTTTTCATGGATTCAATCCGTAGTTGGTGGGAGCGCTATAGCTTTCAAACTGTTGTCGTTACTGCTGGGATTGGTTTAGCTTGGTTTATTCGCCAAACTCAGGGCGTGGCTATTATGGAAACTTATCAGTTTCTCAGCCGCCCTTTCCAGTCAGGTATATCCAAGCAAGAATTATTGCAGGATGCTCAAGTACGAGAACTGCGCTATCGCTTGACTGAACTAGAATCCCAAAACCAAAGGATGAAAGAGCTTTTAAAAGTAAAAGCAACTTCAGGAAATACTGGTGTCTGGGCAAGCGTAATTGGTCGAGGGGCTGACTCTTGGTGGAATCAAATTCTAGTCGGCAAGGGTAGTAGTGATGGTATTAAATCAGGCTCAGTCGTCGTTGCACCTGGTGGTCTAGTTGGTCGGGTGACTCATGTGTCACCAAGTAGCAGTCAGATTTTGCTAATCAGCGATCCGAATAGTCAAGTTGGTGTTGTCATTAGCCGCAGTCGTTTTAGTGGAATGCTCAAAGGACAAAGCCAAAATACAGCCACCTTAGACTTTTTTGAGCGCGATCCAGATGTCAAAGTAGGCGACATTGTGGTTACTTCTCAGTTCAGTACCCTATATCCTGAGAATTTACCCGTTGGTCGGGTAAAGTCGATAAATTTGGATAAGCAACCTGCTCCTGAAGCAATAGTCGAGTTTTCTACTCCTCTTGGACTACTAGATTATGTAGAAGTGTATCCTTTTCAACAGAAACTATAGCTTTAAATTAATGTACTAAATCTTTGCCAATGCTCGATCGCAAGGTTTCTTTATCTAAGCAGTTCTTAAACTGGGCTGTAACCATTGGCTCCCTGCTAGTATGCATCCTAGCTATGTATACTAGATTTCCTGGAATGACATTGATGGGTATCGCTCCCAATTGGTTGCTAATTTGGCTAGTGACTTGGAGTGTCAATCGTCCTGTATTTTTGTCAGTGATGGCAGGGATTGCACTGGGCTTTATCCAAGATGGGATGACTTTTGCGGGAGTAAATATCTCCCCAACTCATGCACTGGGACTTGCGATCGCAGGCGGACTTACTTCGCTTTTACAAAAACAGCGTTATATACAAGAAGATTTTATTTCGATCGCTTTAATTGTGTTTGGCATGGCGGTAATTGTCGAGACTATGCATGCATTGCAATTGACGATCATGGGAGCCGAAATGGATAATGTCTGGACTTTACAGCAAAGAATTGCCCTTAGTTCGGCAATTTTGAGTAGCTTGTGGTCACCTGCAATTTACTTTCCCCTCAGTCGATGGTGGCGATCTCTAGAAAAACAAGAAGATTGATCTTAAGCGCTGATATATCAAACTGACTGGATAAGCCCGAACTGCTTCGTCTACTGTGGCGATCGCCATATTATTTTGTAAAGCTTGATATATCAAGCATCCTATCGAACAGGTCGCGATGTATAGATGGAAGTTTAGCTACTAATGAGCCACAAAAAAATACGTGTATCTAATAAAATCTTCATTTCCCTTCAAAGATTA
>CASBRC010000311.1 GCA_949128015.1 Synechococcales cyanobacterium PMM_0003 | reverse complement strand
CGCTCCACAGACTAACCCCGCAAGCCCTGCGGTTTTTAAAAGTTATTTTGTTTGCTAAAAGCTTGGTTATCGCTCCTAGCTTCACCACTTTAACAGAAAGCCATCCTAAAACGACAATTATATGAATCAATCAAAAAGACTAAAGGGAATAAATTCCCTCGTTCGCTTCCCTCTCAGCGCTGAAGCGACTGAGTTTCCCACGTATCGTGAGGTTCTATGAATATTCTGATTAGTAACGATGATGGCATTTATGCGCAGGGGGTAAGGGCGCTTGCTGAGTCTCTTAGTGATACTGAGCATAAAATCACAGTTGTCTGTCCAGATCGTGAGCGATCGGCGACAGGACATGCATTGACCTTGCAAGAGCCTTTACGAGTGGATCAAATCTCTGGAGTCTATCCTGCGAATATTAAAGCTTGGGCTTGTTCGGGGACACCTTCAGATACGGTGAAATTAGCCCTCGATGCCCTACTAGTTGATCGTCCCGATCTAGTTTTATCAGGTATTAATCGTGGCGCAAATTTAGGAACCGATGTTTTATACTCTGGTACGGTATCGGCAGCGATGGAAGGCGTTTTAGAAGGCGTGCCAAGTATTGCCTTTAGCTTAGCGAGTTTTACCCATTTAGACTTTAGCGCGGCGGCAAGTTTTGCCAAAAAGATGGTCAAGGCGATCGCAGCTTACCCGCTCGAAGAAGCAATTTTGCTAAACGTGAATATTCCTGCAATTCCAGAATCAGATATTTGTGGTGCTGTAGTCACTCGTTTAGGGATTCGCCGCTATAAAGATCTATTTGAGAAACGTATTGATCCGCGTGGTAAAACCTACTATTGGCTATCGGGTGTGGTAGTTGAAGAAGAAGCGGAAGCAGATACAGATATTCAAGCAATTCGAGATAATTATGTGACGATTACGCCGCTCAAATATGACTTAACTCTAGCTACGGCAATTCCTTTTATGAATACGTGGACAGAAAAGTTAACCACTCTGTCGTTCTAGCAATTTAGTTTTTAGCTCAAGTTGCAGTTTTTTAGTTAAGCTTGATTCAATCCAGCCACTTAGTCAACTGAGTGGTAATTTCCAAATTTAGGAGAAGCCATGTTAGATACAGCAACTCTTGAACGCCGCTTAACGACTCTTGAACAATTGGTTTTCGACCTTCAGCATAAATTTGACAGTAAACCTACTGCTGACAATTGGTTGGAAAGACTCATAGGTTCAGTTTCTGATGATGCGGCTTTCCTTGAAGCCCTAGAATATGGGCGTGACTTTCGGCAATCTGACAAGCCTATTGATGACACCAGTAGATAACAGAAAGTTCGTGTTTCTACAATGGATTTAAGGATTGCAGCGATCGCTATTTCTAACAATTTGGTGCTACTCACACGAAACAGCGGTGACTTCAGTAAAGTTCCAAATTTGGTAATAGAAGATTGGACTGTATAGCGTAGACAGTCTAATCAATGCGTTAGAGCAGATGAGAAATTGCCTTATAGCAAGCAACCTATCGTATTTTAGCGCGTAGCGCAATACGTTAGAGTTCCTTGATCAGCATCAATTTTAGCGATACAACCAACGGGTAAAGGAGCATTCTCGCCATCATGACCGAAGGGTAAATGCATCACAATAGGAATGCCTAAATCAGAAAGGCGATCGCGCCATACTTCTTCCATGGTAAAACTGGGGGTAGAAACTTCCGATTGACTAAAACGCCCGATCGCAATTCCTTTTAACTTTTGCAGATGTCCTGACCAACGCCAGTGGGTTAACATCCGATCGACTCGATAAGGGGCTTCAGACACATCTTCGATCGCTAAAATCACATTTTCGAGATCGGGACAAATATTAGTGCCAATCATATTTGTCGCAAGGGTTAAATTTGCAGGTAAGAGAACGCCTGTTGCTTGACCATTGTTCCAGCCTTCTCCTGATAATGTAATTGAATTAATTTTCCCTTCTAGCCAATCAAATAATTGCTGCTGCGATCGCAATGGTTCATTCCCTAATGTGGTGATTACTGGCGCATGTAAGCCGCCAATTCCCTTATATTTTGCTAAGCCCCAGAGTAAAGCGGTAATATCAGAAAAGCCAATTAACCATTTAGGGCGATCGCAAAGTTTATGCCAATCGAGTTTTTCGAGTAAGCGCATTGAGCCGTAACCACCCCGCGCACAGGCGATCGCCACACAATCAGGATCATTCCATGCGTCGATTAATTGCTGACAGCGCTGCTCGTCGGTTCCAGCCAGATAGCCATAGGGCTGGCTAAGATCGTCAGGTATTACTAATTCATAACCGCGATCGCGCCAGATATTTAGCCCTTGCTCAAAACGTTCCCATTCGCGTAATGCGCCGCTAGGAGCAATAACCCGTACTTTTTGTGAGGGCGTAATAATCGATGGAAATTTGGTAGGCTGCATAATATAGAGAAGTAAAGGTAAAGTTATGAGCCGTTATTCTAGGCGCGATCAACAAATCGAGACTCCTGATAATATCTCGCGCGACTCGACAAAAGATCGGATTGAGATGTTTTTTTGCTTAATGCCTGTATTTGGGCTAATCCCTTCAGCGATCGCTTTAGTGCGGCAGAGAAGTAGCCGTAAAGTGCGGGATGTTAGCCAAGTTGCGATCGCAATGATGTTAACTTGGGCGATCGCCTATGGCGCGATGGGAGGCGTAACTACGGAGGGGGAAACTTTGCAAGTTACCTCAGAATTAATTAAAGCGACCTTAAGTTCGGGCTATTTTGCGATCTGCATGTATTTGATGTATCGGCTATATCGTCACCAAACAGTTGCCTTGCCTTGGTTAAAAGATATTTCAGTAAGTAAAGAAACGCGATCGGCAAAACGTGATCAAAAGCCTGATAATTAGAGCCTGTTTATTTAGAGTTGTAATCAGTTTGTGCAACTGATTACAACCAGAAACCTAGTTTAAGGAGAATTATTCTATGGCTATGCCAAATAGTAGACGTGCGGCTGGAGGCTTTATCAGAGACTTTCATGCTTTTACTATGAAAGGCAATGTGATCGATTTAGCCGTTGCGGTGATCATTGGTGGTGCGTTTGGCAAAATTATCACTTCTTTGATCGAGGACATCATTACACCTGTGCTACTAAATCCAGCCCTTAAGGCTGCTAATGTTGAGGACTTAGCTAAGCTCCAGATTAATGGGATTAAATATGGCATGTTTCTTGCTTCAGTAATCAATTTTCTAGTGATCGCCTTTGTAATCTTTTTGATTATTCGTTCTTTTGAGGCGATGAAACGTAAAAAAATTCGTGAAGAAGCTGTAGCTGTAGTCAAGCCCGATCCTCAAGAACGGCTAACTATAGCTGTTGAACGTTTAGCAGAAGTGATGGAATCCAAATAAGATATAGGGGGCTGTAAGTCTTTGCATCGCAAAGACTTATAGATTTGAGACAGATACTTCTAGACTGCTTGCATATCATGCCATTTAGACAATTCAGAAAAAAAATTCATCGTTCTTTATGCATATCTTGTATTGTTTTAGGAATTGCTATTGGTTTAAATGCTTGTATTAGTCCTAGTAATGACCAAAAGCAAGTAGAGGATAAGTCACCTGTACCTATTTTTTTGTTCATCCAAGCTTCTCCCGATGGCAAGACAATCGAAGGAATTGTTCCTTCTGATTTGGTGGAACAGCTCGGCAGTATAGATCGGGTGATTCAATCAATCCCAGTAGGTAGTAATTTTTCGTTAGTCCAGTTTGGCAAGCCACTTGGCATGTTTCAAGTAAGCTCGGTGCGTGGCTCCGATGCCTTTGGTGCGATCGCAAGTTTTAAGGTGCAATCACCTAAGGAAGGTGAGAAAAATCAACCTTCCCAAGCCTTAGATCCTGCAATATTACGTCAGCCCAATTTGACGATTGTGGCTAGCGATCGCATTGATAATGCTAGCGATCGCACATATTTTTTTAACTGCCCCAACAAAATCCAGCCTCTAGTCCTTGAAAAGTCACGTAATTTATTTCTGAAACTTGGCGCTAATCAATCGGCAACTTCACAAGTTGCGATCGCTTCACTAGTATGTGCAGATATCGACAGCGATAATCAACCTGAAATCATTGCAGGTTTGCGCCTTGATAATCCAATTCGTCCATCAGGCTTTGATCCTCAAGTATGGAAAGAGTTTTTGTTACGCCCCGCCCTTGACCGTCAGGAATACAGCATGTTAGTCATGTTACGAAAATCTGCAAGCGGTGATTGGATTTCAGAGCCGATTTTGACACATACGAGAGCGCTCTCATATATCAATGACAGCATAAGTAGTTATGCACTCTATGGCATTCAAGAGATAAATGGCGATCGCTATCCTGAAATTGTTGTCCAAGAAATTGGCTTAAATTCGCTTGATGTGCGCGTGTTTACGCCCACTGTGGATACACAAGGCAAATGGCAATGGCGCAGTTACTACCAAAATCAGCGATCGCTAAATATTGTTCAGTAAAATTGTTTAATAAAAAACAGCACTTTGTGCTTTTTTTAAAATTAGTTAAGCGCATCGCGCTATACAGTAAAAAGAAAATCGTTTTGCTATGCCTTTAGAAAATCCCATTGCGTATCCAGTTCTTTTTAAGCAAGTTCGCATTCTTGATGCAAATGCATCTTCCGATATTGTGGAAACTTTTGCCGATGTTTTTGTTGATTGCGATCGCAAAATTCATCTTGATTTTGATCAAAACCAAATCCCTCAAGAAACAAAGATCTATGAGCAATCAGGCGTTGTTTTAGGGACAGGATTGGTCGATCTTTATGGCACTAGTGGCGAACCAGGACATGAATCTAGAGAGACAATTACCGAACTGGTGCAAGCAGCTAAAAACGGTGGGTTTGCCACAGTTGGTATTTTGCCCAACACTCAACCTGCGATCGACGATATTGCCGCCTTAGAATTTTGGAGAAGTGTCCGCCAAAAACATGGCGATATTCTGCAACCTTGGGGCGCGATAACTAAAGGCTTAGAAGGGAAACAGCTTACGGATATGGCAGAACTAGCCGAATCCGTGATTGGATTTACTGATAGTAAACCGATCGCAAATTTATTGCTTGTCCGTCGCGCTATGGAATATCTCAAACCATTGGGCAAGCCCATCGCACTATTTCCCCAAAATCCCGATCTGGCTGGCAATGGCGTAATTCGTGAAGGGAAATGGTCATTGCAATATGGAATGACAGGCTATCCCGCCGCCGCCGAAACCTCGTCACTCGCCGCCCTAATTGAGTTAGTTCGCCTCACTAAAGCGCCAACACATTTCATGCGAATTTCTACCGCCCAAAGCGTAGAACTAATCGCTCAGGCTAAAAACGACGGATTACCTATTACGGCAAGTACAACTTGGTTGCATCTCTGCCACTGCGATCGCGATTTAGAAAATTACGATCCCAACCTGCGCCTTATGCCTCCTCTCGGCAGTGAAGGCGATCGCCTTGCGCTAATTTCTGGTATTCGCTCAGGAGCAATAGACAGCATTGCGATCGACCATACTCCCTGTGCCTATGAAGAAAAAGTTGTCCCCTTTGAGGTTGCGCCCGTAGGTGCGATTGGCTTAGAGTTTGCAATCCCCGTCCTCTGGCAAAAACTAGTTATAACTGGGTTATTAACTACTACTGAACTATGGCAAGCCCTAAGTATTAATCCAGCTAAGATTTTGGGAATTTCTCAACCTAAGCTCTCAACTCTGTTTGCACCAAGTTTAGAATGGTTGGCTGATGGAAATGCGATCGCATCTCCATCAAGAAATAGCAATTATATCGGGCAATTAATTGTTGGGAAGATTTTGTAAAAGTCGCCACGACTCGGCGACTTTTACTTTTCAGGATTTGTAGCAATTTCCAAGCCGCAAGATCACTTAAGTAGGTGGACGTAATAAATAACCCAAACCCAAAAAGCTGTGGCGCACGCTGCGCGTGCGCCACAGCTTTTTGGGTTTGGTATTT
>CASBRC010000310.1 GCA_949128015.1 Synechococcales cyanobacterium PMM_0003 | reverse complement strand
GGTAGCAATCAGGAGCATAAGGCGATCAAAGGCGATCGCTAGGGACGAGCGCGAAAATAAAGTACCAACTATCTATGAGACTGGCTTCGACTCCGCTCAGCCATCGATGGCTGAGCGGAGTCGAAGCCATACACTGAAAATATTTGGTCAAGCTAAAGAAAAAGCCTCGTATTGCGAGGCTTTTTCTTTAAACAGTGGTGAGAACCTTGATATTCTCTTCCCATTTACGTGGTGGGCTAGCACGACGGATATTGCGCCAGATTTGAGTTGCTGCGGCAGTACCATCGGCAACTGCGATCGATACTTGATTCAAGCCTTTCTTCAGATCACCAAGCGCAAAAATGCGATCATGACTAGTCTTTGCCATATCGTTCGTAACTAAATTCTGTCCATCCCATTCCAGCCCTGCAATACCTTTAAGGTAATGATTGTGATAAACAGAACCCATGCCAACTAATCCAGTTGTCGCTTCCACAATTGTGCCATCAGTGAGTTCTACCCCACTAAGCTTGTGATTTTTACCGTGGAACTTTGCGATCGCAGTTTCGTATAGTGGATATCCATGTTCGGCAAGCTTCTGTTTCATGGTGTCGCTCACTGAGCATAAACCGTGAGTTAATACTGAAATATAGGGCGTGAACCAGTTCAAGACAAAAGCCGCATTAATCTGAGATTCTGTATTCGCAATCAAAACTGCCTTCTGATCCCACATATCATAACCATCGCAAATCATGCAGACATGAAGTGTGTAGCCCGCATAGTCATAGACATTCTGCATATCTTCTAACTGAGGCAAATTGTCCATAATTCCCGAAGCAGCAATCACGTACTTACCGCGAAAAACTGGATAGATACTATCTTTCTTACCAACTTTAACTCTGACAGCAAAGGTTTCGCCTTCATCAATTACTTCTTCAACATAGCCGCGCAGATGATCGGCTCCCCACTCTAAAGCTTGTTTAGTTCCATGATTTAGTACATGACTTCCCGAAACATGCGGATCAAGTCCGACATAGTTACGCAAATCTTGCATCCATAGCGATCGCCCTTTTCCTTTTTCGATCACTAAGCACTTAAGCCCATAACGAGCCAAATATATCGCTGCCGATAGTCCGCCCATGCCGCCGCCAACAACGATTGCATCGTAGACAGTCTCAAGGCGTTCATTTAAATTTTTGCTAGAGAGTTTCATGACCACCCCAATTAAATTAAGTCGTATGCAAAGAGCAGATATTATCGCGTTGCGATAATATCTGCTCTTAAAGATTAACCAACAAATGCCAAACGTGGTGCAGATACACCAGTGGACTCAACACCCTTGAGGTAAGCCAACATCGTGTCAGCGTCAGAAACTTCAAAAGGATCGGTTGGACAATTATCAGAAAAACCAGCTTCTACGAAGATTTTTTCGATTTTGCTATCATTTACCAACATCGAATAGCGCCAAGAGCGAAGTCCAAAGCCAATATTCGATTTGTCAACTAGCATTTCCATCTTACGAGTAAATTCGCCAGTACCATCGGGGAGCAAGAATACATTCTTAGCACCGACTTCTTTGCCCCATTTGAACATAACAAATGCGTCGTTTACAGAAATACAGATAATCGCGTCAACGCCTAGAGCCTTGAATTCTTCATAAAGCTCTTCATAGCGAGGAAGGTGATTGGAGGAGCATGTAGGAGTGAATGCACCAGGTAGTGAGAAAACTACAACTTTCTTACCAGCAAATAGATCTTGAGTAGTTTTGTCTTCCCAACGATAAGGGTTAGAACCTTCTACAGATTCATCACGTACACGGGTCTTAAAAACAACGTTTGGTACGGTTTCGATAACTGCCATATTTTTCTTTGAGCTAAGTCTTTTATGAACATCTTTAAGAATAATTCTTATTTAGAAATTAGTCAATACCTATAATTATTTAGTTTTTTGATAGGTTTTAATATACTTGTAATTCCTAGTTAGAGATGATATAGTGGCGATCTACAGCAGATTGCAATCAAACCAAACCCAGATTTTTTATAAAAGCCCCGCGAAGCGGGGCTTTTATAAAAAATCTAGTGGCGGGTTTGTTCAGGATTTGCTGTAAGTGACTATATATAGTTACCTGTGAAATTTTCAGTTGAAATTTCTAGTTGGATTTTTTAGCTCCAAAAGTTTGATGGAAGATGTTCGGCTAGAAGCTAGGAGGATGTTTATATGCAAAAGCAAGCAGATCGAGTAGTTCAAATATTGAAATCAAAGGGGCTGCGCGTTACCCCACAGCGCTTTGCTGTCTATGCAAATTTACTTGATCGCTACGATCATCCAACTGCTGAGCAAATCTTGATCGATCTCAATCAAAATGCTCCTACTTCTTCGCAAGCAACAGTTTATCTGTCACTCCAAACTTTGCGCGACGCAGGGCTAGTCCGCGAGGTTTTATTAGAACAAGGTGTATGTCGTTATGATGCCAATGTCGAACCGCATCATCATTTTCGGTGTAGATGCTGTGGTGAGATCGAGGATATTGCTTGGAATAGCTTTGAAGGATTAGGCTTTCAGCAAATCCGCTCAGGCTTAAAGGTAGATAGCTATGAAGTAACTGTAAATGGCGTTTGCGATCGCTGTAACCATTAAAAAATTAATTGCTAAGCGATTGATTTTTTAACCTTCTGGTGTCAAATCTCCCATAGATCTCTCAGAGCGCATTTCATTAGGAGTGATTGGTCGCTCTTGGTCAGGGATATCGTTTTCATCTAAATATTCAGCAGGTAGATTACCAGAGCGTAAATTTTCTTGATTCAAATCGGAAGGCGATCGCTTTTTGCGACGGGGACGACCGAGAGATTTCAAGCCAGCTTTGATGCCTGCAAATGCACTTTTAGTTGCGATCGAAGCACTAGAAGCACTTTGACGCACACCTTTGAGTCCGTCATTTACCTGTTTGACTGCTTCGCCAGCATTTTTTGCGCCTTGGTTAAGTTCATCGCTCAACTCACTTAGCTCAAGCCCTGTCATGCGAATCGCTTCGAGGGTTGCAGGTAGCTCTCGCGTTAGCGTGTCTGTTAGGCGAATAATACTATTAGCAGCTTTTGCCAATTCTTTAAAAGCAGGAATTGCCGTAAGCAAAAGAATTGTCAGACAAACGACTACTAATAAAAATGACAAACCCAGCAGAAAGATCGCTTCTGACATAATTTTCTATAGGTGTTTACTCTTTAAGAACTGTTTTAAGGGCTTATTCTTCATCTTCATCAGCAAGATCAAGATCGCTATCAATGAGAGAACTATTCGACGAACTACCCATTGATACGGCTAATTCTTCCTGTAGTCTGCGACTAGCCTCTTGTCCAGTTGCGATCGCATCCTGTAGACGCAATAGCGCTTCATCAATGGTACGTTGCGCCTGCTCCGTAAAGCGATCAGCTTGATACTGGACATTAGAACCCAGATCTTCAGCTAGTTGAGGTAAATCTTGAGCCGATCGCTTCAAAACTTGACGAGTTTCTTTGCCCGATCGTGGCGCAAATAAAATACCCGCAGCCGCACCGATCGCCGTACCTAATATTAGTCCGCCGAAAAATTTACCTGCGCCGTTTGACATTATGCTTGCTCCCTGACGACTTTCTGCCTGACGACTTTTTGGTTGACCTGTTATTTGAAGAGTTTGATGCGCCTTTCGCGCTTTTCCGCGACTGTTGCCAACGACTCCCTAAAAAGGATACACCACGTGTAAGTACAGACAGTAGTTTACGAACTTTTTCTAATTGGCTTTGTAATATTTGGTATTTCTCTCGTGCCATATCAACACCACCACGAGCAACTTCGAGACTAGGGGTAGATACTTGCAAACTATTTTCGCAAGCTTCTGTCCAACCATCTACGGTTTTTACGGTTGCTTTAAGCGCGTTGCGTAACATCCAGACCTGCCATGAAGCCCATAGCAATCCTGCGCTAAGTATTAACTGTATTGCGATCGCAATCCAAATCATTATTTTTTAGCAATAACTAGTTGAAATTTAAGATTTGTGATATCAAGAAAAAATAATATAAGTTTCATTTCTTCTCGCGTATTTACACATGTTGAAAAGACTTTTGATTCTATGAGTGAGTATAGCAATCAACTATAGAAACTTATAGGATTGACATCAAAAAAGTTAAAGCCATAAATCAACGTGACAGAATATGTCAGCAAAAGTCAGGAATCCAAAAAAGGAACTCAAAATTTATTAAACTCGTCTCACAATATATAAATAAGTTATATTGGCAATTGATTGAGATGCACACCACAAAGTTGTCTAATAGTTCAGTGACACTTCTACACCCACACCCCTATCTGATCGTTCATGCAGATGAGGGTCAGCAAATGATTCCGCTTACAAACGCAGATTTCTGGACAATTGGTCGGGGTTACGACAACTCAATTGTATTGACAGATAAATGGGTTTCTCGCTACCACGCCACATTGCAAATCGTTGGCGCGTCCAAAAACGATGCTTTTGATGCTCCTGCCAAAGGAGATCCCAAAAATCGCAGTTCCAATAATGAGTCTGGCAGTTTTTACCTCGTTGATTTTGGCAGCCGCAATGGTTCCTTCATGCGCGGACAAAGGATCACTTTCCCCATTTTGTTGAAAAGTGGCGATCGCATGACCATAGGCAAAACTGATATAGACTTTTTCTCTCCCCACAAACGTGAGCCACACCGCCCACCGAGTGAGCACATGCGGTTATTTCAGCAGCCCACGGCTCCTGTCTCTCGAACTACGCTTACCCCTTCCGAAGAGCGAGTTTTCTGGCAAGTTGTCCAAGGCTTCACCAATAAAGAAATTGGCAAACGTCTGCAAATTAGTCCCAGAACTGTCCAAACTCACCTCAGCAGCATCATGACTAAGCTGAATCTGGAGAATCGTTCGCAGATCGTGCGCTATGCCTTTGAGCAAAGTTATCGTCCTAGCGTTGAAAGCGGTACTGATAACACAGACGGCAGCGGTAACTAGAGTGAAAAATCAGCGTTGCGGCGCGGAGCGCCGCAACGCTGATTTTTTGCGAGGAAGAGATCGCAATTTACTTTTTTGGTGATTGGTTGCGGCTAAAATAGATGCATCAGCGACCCTGATTCAAAATTGTTTTATTTAAAGTCGTGAAAAAATGCTCGATCTCAAAGTAATTCTGCCGATCTTAACCATCTTGTTTACAGTTAGCTGTTTGTTCTTCGGGACTCGTAATGGCTTCTACGACACCGACAAATATGATGGTAATGGCTCAGCTCATTAAAAAAACAAGGCGGCGCTAAGCGCCGCCTTGTTTTTTGCAAAATATGCAATCAATTATGCTAGGCTAGTCTGTCTAAAAGCTAACGCCTTTAAGAAAAATGGCGATCGCCATAAATTGTACTCAGAGACTACTGAGGAACGGAAACCGCCTATGCAGTCGATCTGTCCAAAAGTGAGTAAATATACTGCTTTGGATAAGTGGCGAAACACCAGAAATGGACATAACTAGGAATGCCCAATCGTGAGATTGGGAAGCTCGCACTGTAACGCCCTAGGCGTTTATTGCCGAGTTTATGTCACGTACACTTCAAAACACGTTAAGTTTTTATCATGGCACTGTTGCAAGAACGCAAACTAGAAATTTTCTCCGAATATCAAAAGCACCCCACAGATACTGGCTCATCTGATGTTCAGGTTGCATTGTTAACCGAGCGCGTCACCCAGTTGACCACTCACCTGAAGCTACATCCCAAAGATTTTTCCTCTCGCCGTAGTCTGTTGAAGATTATTGGTCAACGTAAGCGTTTACTCGCCTACGTTCGTAATGAAGATCGCGCTCACTACAAACAATTGATCCTAAGTCTCGGCGTAAGAGGCTAATTGCGATCGCTTCATACTGTAATGATCACTGTAAAAGTGTAAAAGCAAGAAGCTAAATCAGGAGCTAAAGTGAGTAAGCCAACCACAGGAAGGATTCCTTTCGAGCCAAATAGTAATCGCAACAAAAAAGTAAAAGAGGAGAAGAAGATTCCTCCTTCTTCTCCTGCTGTCGCGAAACCTGTCGTGAAACCTAGTGTCAGCAATAAATCTAATGCGAAGAGTAGTAATTCTCTAGGTATACCTGAAGAGGTAAATCGCCGAATTATTCGACGTGCTGCTATTTTTTGTGGCATCCCAACTGGGCTGGGCATAACTACATTTATTGTTAGCTACATCTTGGTGATTAAACACATAGTCAATCTACCGACTTCAGCAGTCGTTTTATTGAGTATGCTATTTTTAGGGATAGGAGTCGTGGGACTCAGCTATGGAGCTATCTCTGCGTCTTGGGATGAAGGACGGATTGGTAGTTGGTGGGGTGGCGAAGAGTTTAAAAAGAACTTTGGTCATTTAACTGAGGCGTGGAAATCGCAGCAACAGTTAGTCAGGGCTGCACAAAAACCCAAAGACAAATAAAAAAAGACTCGCTTTGCGAGTCTTTTTTTATTTGTCTTTGGGTTTTTGTGCGCAAAGCGCTTTAAGAAGTAGCAACTTTCTATTTTAGTACTCGTTGTAAAATCGTTTCGTGGGTTAAACTCTCGGCAAGAAATGAATCAACGATTTGTAGTCTTTCAGGTAAGCCGATGATATAGGTGTTGCAACTAGAGCCTAGAGATTCACAGGTTGTCTGTACTGCCAACAACTCACGACCTGTTAAGCGCGTAAAAAATGAAGTAAGGATACCCGCTTCCAGATAACCTGTAGGCTGCTTATTGCCAGCAATTTCGCGGACATAGGGCGAGTTATAGGTTTTAATGAGGATAAATCCCTGAGCTTGGTATTGAGGATCGAACTCAAGTTTGCCCCAGCCATGAGTCAGCCAACATTCCTTTAAGCTTTGAATGAAGGTAATCATATCCATCTCAGCTAGTGACTGCGAATAATATTCTTCAAGGGATTCGGTAAACCGCGTATAAAAGTTTTTGCCCCACCATTTGCCACAGTTAAACAACACTAGTCTTGATGCTTGTCCTGTTTCTTTGGCTAAACCTGCATAAAGTGAGGAAATCAACGTGTCTGGAACCGCTATTAGGCGATCTCCACGTCGATTTTCTAGCATCCCAATTTCTAGATCACCTTTGAGGTAGGAGTTATAGTCAAAAAAGTTAGCAGGAATGCGATTTTCTTTGATCAGTTCAGCGACAGAAATCATAGTGGTTTGTCTCTAGTAGATTAGCGTGACTTGGGCGGCAGTAATCAAAGGCTGAATCAGGGCAAGTTGTGCAGGGTTTAACTGTTGGCGCAGTCCTTGGTTGAGTAATTTATAGAGGGTTTCATTGAGACGGCGCATGTCTCGCATGGACATAATACCTTCTAGCCAATTGAGCAATCTTTGCTTTAAGAAATTTTCATCATTCAAAAGCATTGCCATTGAGCTATAGCGCATCACAAGGATTAAGTTTTTAATCCCAGTTTCCAACTCTTCATCAGTTACACTTGGTAACTCGGTCTGTACTTGGTCAGCGACAGCTTGCAAAATGTTGATTTCGCGATCGCGAATTTGTTTATACAGCTTCAGGCGATCGGGCAATGAGCTAACGTAGCTCTCCATTAGTCCAAGCTCGTCCGAGGCAAGATAGCGATCCTGCGCTTGGGAAATTAGTTCTTGAATCTTCGGTGTCATAAGGCTTGTATTGCGTACTTAGAAGAATTTAGAAATATCGTCAAGAAAGTCTTCAAGTGTTTCATTATTGTCATCAATAGTGGGGCTACTAAGCTTTGGTTCGTTTTTTGGAGCAGCAATTTCAGGAATCCCTGTCCAAGAGATCCCCCGAAAATATTCTCTTACGGACATCAAAAGGCTTAATGTCGGAAGACCTTGACTATTACCATTAGCGCTATTGCTTGATATTGGGGCGACCGCACGGTTTTCCCAATTTACACCTTGCCAAAAACTGCGTAATGGCTGTAACTGCCAATCGGAACTACTCATTTTAGAAACTCTCCATTTCGCAAACGTCCTTCGATGTCGCGAGTTGTCGCCCCTTCGTTCAGCCAGAACGAAGCAGCGTCAATACGGTTTTTGCCGCCGAGCAAGAATTTACAGTAGTTTTCGCCCATCGAATAGCATTGAATCTCAATGCATTCAAGCTCTTTATTCACAAGATGCGTAAAGAATCCTGAGAATAGCCCTGCATACAAGTGACAAACTGGCTTACCAACATCACCAAGGCTACGCGCCACAGCCGAGTCAAATACGCTAATAAACATAAATCCTTGTTTGCGATCGCTCATATCCACTTGCCAGCGTCCCCATCCCTGTGAGGTAAACGGCCACCACCAAGTTTCTAGCAAGAAAGGTAAATTAGTTTGACGGATACTGCGCCCAAAATCGCGTTCAAACCATTTGGTGAAAAATAACGCATCTTGTAGCCCCCATTCACAGCCAATCGAATACATAACAGCCGCAGAAGCGTCGCCAACTTCATCTTCCAGTCCTTCCTGTAGCCCAATAATAAAATCTTCACTAGTCAGAATATTTCTTGACCCGTTCCAGTCTTCGATGATTCCTTTCTCAAGATCGGGCTGAAAAAAGTCTTGGAGACTATAGTGATTATTTTTCCTTTTAGCTCTGGTTGCGCTATTTGGACGATCAACAGCAACAGTCATAAGTAAATACTCCTATCCAAAAAATTATTGAATGCAAAGCTAGTCTTGAGAATCACCATCAAATGATAAATGGGTCAAAAAATGACATTTTCTCAGATGTTGTGATGATTCTTTTTACTCAAAAATATCGGCTCTTTTAGTATTTGCCAATTGTTCACCAACACTGAAATTGGTATTCTCCAATTGACGAACGACCGATCTTGTGATCAGTTGTCCAACTTCAACTAATGTTTGACCTGTGATTGGGCTAAGTAATGGCTTTTCACAGCGTCTTCCAATCAGGGCTTCAATATCCTGAATAGATTGAACGTACATCCCTACAGGCAGTTCAACGACAATACCTTCACCCATGACCTTGGCTTGACAAGCTAGCCTAGAGTTGGGCTTACAGGTGGTAATGACTTCAAGAGTGCGCTGTTCCCGTTTACCCATAGGGCTAAGAGATGACATACCATCTTGGATGTAGACGTGACAGGTCGCGCACATGCCACGACCGCCACATTCTTTTAAAATATTTAGCTCGTCTCCCATCAAGCCAGATAGTAATGCCCCGTTTGTTGCAATATCCGCTATTTGGGCAATGGGTTCAATTCTTACACGCTTAGCCATTATTAACTTGCCTTTACGATTGTTCCCCTTAGTATTAAAGATCAGTTTAGCTCATTTGAGGTGTATGCGTTGAGTAGTTCCCGCCAAATTGCTTACTAAGCAGCACCTCTCGCTAGAAAAATATTTAAAATAATATTTGTTTCTGGCGGCTGTCGAGACAGTCTTGTCCAAGCATTTGATCGAAATTACGAATTACAAGTTTGCAACGTTTGATATAAGCCGCTACCCATGATTGAATTTGCTGAAGTTGCTCAGTATCTAAGGATATTGCCGTTTGCTTTGGATGTGATATTTGTCCACTGCGATCGATTTCAAATTCAGCTAGCCAAGATGAAGTGGGGCGGCTAGATTTCCAATAATTTGTAACGACAACTTTCCCTAGATATTGGGTTGTAAAGTTGCTTAGTTTATTTAATGCGACTAAAAGTTCATCTAACTTATATTCTTGCAGGTCAGTTTTCGCTGATACTGACTTAGAAGAGCTATCGGTAACTTCTGTAGATTTATTGCTAGCTACAGTCCTAGGCGTAGGTGCTGATGTCGAAGATGTGGAAGCAGGTGTAGGAGGTGTTTGGGGCTTATTTGTTGTAATGGAAATTTGTGTTGATGACCGATCTTGCTCCGTTGTCTGAGTAACTGCGGCTGATCCACTTGCCTGCCAATTAACACTTGGCAAAGAATGCTGAGTCACTGAACCTAATAAGAGCTTAAAGTATGCGACTGTGTTGTATGTATCTGTATCGATCAGATGCTTGATTTTCGTAATGCTCTGACTATAGTCAACCATTTTAATGGATCTATCTGTAAGTACTACTAGTACTAGCCCATGGGTTAGCTTGTAAATAAAAACAACATGATCAGCAAAGTAAAACTCAAAAGATTCAAATCCTTCTGGTACATTTTCAACAACTTGCAGTACTCCTTGTCCTAATGCTTGCTTTGTCCGATCTGATACGGAATCTAATCCGTAGAAATAAGGACGCATACGACGGTTTGTGAGGGATATCCCCACAACTCCTGCTAAGTTCAAAAAATCTTGAATAACCTCCCGACTCATCTTTTCTCACGCTGCTTCTATGATCGACATACCGTTTACCCTAGACCAATTACGCATTCTC
Organism: Synechococcales cyanobacterium PMM_0003; assembly: GCA_949128015.1. Lineage (GTDB taxonomy): Bacteria > Cyanobacteriota > Cyanobacteriia > Pseudanabaenales > Pseudanabaenaceae > Pseudanabaena. The sequence continues at coordinate 1,346 of CASBRC010000310.1, read as the reverse complement.
AAGGCGATCGCTGCTGAGGGTAGCTTTAAACGCGCCGCCGATAGCCTGTATGTGTCCCAACCCGCCGTTAGCTTGCAAGTCCAACATCTAGAGCGACAGCTAGATGTACCTTTGTTCGATCGCGGGGGCAGAAGAGCACAGTTGACAGAGGCAGGACAATTACTACTTTCCTATGGCGATCGCATTTTAAGCCTTTGCCAAGAAACTTGTCGCGCCATTGATGATTTACAAAATCTTAATGGTGGGACTCTGATTATAGGTGCTAGCCAAACCACAGGAACCTATCTCATGCCACAGATGATCGGCTTATTTCGTAAGAAATATCCAGAAGTCTCGGTTCAACTCCATGTTCATTCTACAAGGCGAACGGCTTGGAGTGTTGCGAATGGACAGGTGGATTTAGCGATTATTGGCGGTGAAATTCCTGCGGATTTGGTTGATTCTTTAGAGATTACACCCTATGCCGAAGATGAACTAGCGCTAATTCTACCAACTTCGCACCCACTTGCTCAGGTTGGAGCGTTACCAATTGAGGAATTGTATAAGCTGCAATTTATCACCCTTGACTCACAATCAACGATTCGTAAAGCGATCGATCGCGTACTACTTGATAGCGGTGTCGATCCGCGTCAGTTGGCGATCGCCATGGAGTTAAATTCGATTGAGGCGATTAAAAATGCGGTACAGGCAGGATTGGGTGCAGCCTTTTTGTCGATAACTGCGATCGAAAAGGAGTTGCAAATGGGAGCTTTGCAGCAAGTCCGAATTGATGGGGTAGTCATTAAGCGGATGTTATTACAAATTCGTAATCCTAATCGCTATCGCTCAAAGGCGACTGAGGCTTTTTGCAACGAAGTCCTGCCCATATTTCGTGACAAAACCTAATCGAAAGGGGCGCTTCGCGCCCCTTTCGATTTGCGATACAATAATAAGCCTGTCGCGAGTTTTCACATTTCTGCCATGAGCTACTTCCGCCCTGCTATTGATGCAATGACTGGCTACGTTCCGGGGGAACAGCCGAAGTCTGGCATCAAAATTATTAAACTAAATACTAACGAGAATCCCTATCCGCCTTCGCCCAAGGCAATCGCCGCTTTACAGAATATTGATGGTGACTCATTGCGGCGCTATCCTGACCCCTTTGCCTATGAGTTTTGTCAAGCCGTAAGCGAGGTTCTTGATGTACCGACGGACTGGATCATTGTTGGCAATGGCAGCGATGATGTTTTAAATATTTTGATTCGGGCTTGTGCGGAAGGATGCGATCGCAAAGTTGTGTACCCGATGCCGACCTATGTGCTTTACCGTACTTTATCGGCGATGCAACCTGCGGAAATAGTCGAAGT
>CASBRC010000309.1 GCA_949128015.1 Synechococcales cyanobacterium PMM_0003 | reverse complement strand
TGATTTCTTCATAACAGCGCGGCTCATAACCCGATGGGATATAAAAACGCGAATCGATCGCGACTTGTCCTTCCGTCGATTCCAAGGCGAACTCTATATTTTCAATGCTTGGAGAGTTTTGCTTAGGTACGGTGATAATTGTGGTGGAATCATCAAAAATCTCTCGTAAAGCAGCGAGCATCTCGTTGGCAGAGGCATAGCGATCGCGAAAGTTGAGCCTGATTGCTTTATCTAAAATCGCCACAAAAGCGGGATTAAAATTACTTGCATAGCGTTGCCATGAAAGTTCACCCGTCTGAGGATCGGTGTCTAGCCCAGAACTGAGTTTTCCTGTTAATAAAAAAATCGCAGTCAAGCCCAAGCTATACAAATCACTGGCAAATCCCACCCGCCCGATCGCCTGTTCTGATGGCATAAATGTGGGCGTACCGATTACCACCGAGCAGGTTACAGCGCCTTGCGAGTTCAGCACTGTTGCCACCGTTGCCTTCACTGCGCCAAAGTCAATCAACACAGGTTTGCGATCGCGATTTCGGAGAATAATATTTTCTGGTTTAATATCGCGATGGATAATTCCTTGGTCATGGATATAACCCAATGTCGGCAATAAATCTAGCAATATTTGCTGCACTTCAGACTCTTGCAAACAGCCTTCAGTGCGTACAATATCGCCCAAATCCTTGCCATCAATCCATTCTTGAACAAGATAAAACTCGTCATCTTCACAAAAAGAGGCATAAAGCTCTGGAACCAATCCATGATCTTTGCCCAAAGCTTCGAGCGTCGCCGCCTCGCGTTGAAAACGATCGCGCACAAGTTTATAAATATCAGGATTATCCGCGATCGCCTTCAGTTGCTTGATTACACAGATCCGTCTCGATGGCATCTGCGTGTCTTCTGCCAAAAAAGTTTGACCGAATCCTCCCGATCCAAGCACTCGCAAAACTTGATAGCGATTGGACAGGATCGTGGTCATAAATTTAGAGGCGCAATTCTTTGCGTCCGTTTTGGACAATTTTAATCATGTCGATTAGTTGAGTCTCAAGACTGCCTAAAACGCGATCGCTATATTCATCTGCCCCACGCTGCATATCTTGGACTTCACCCGTCACCCGTTGATGCAACAGATCAAGATCCTTTTGAGCTTGGCGACGCATTTGATTGACCTCATTGAGAGTTTGCGATCGCACCTGTTCGCATTCCTCTTGCAGTTCGCGGCGGATTTGACTTGCCTCTTGCTCGGCTTGGCGAATGATCAACGATTCTTCTAATAGCTGACTGGCGCGTAACTCAGCAGATTTAATCAAATCTTCAGCATACTGTTGCGCTTCTTCAACTAGATCTTGTTTGTACAGCAAGATCTCTTCAGCTTTTGCGATCGATTCAGGTACAGAAAGTCTAACGCGATCGATTTGCTGACAAAGTTTTTCCTCATCGATGACAGTATGCCCCATCACCCGAGGGCCACTTTCCAGAACCATTTCTTCAAGGTGATCTAGCTCTTTCTGTAAGCTCATGTAGTAATCGGCTCGCGATAAAGGCGCGGGGGAGCCGTTGTAATTACCATTATTAGACTTGGTACTAGCAGTTGAGTTTTCTGTCAGCATCGGGTTTGTGTAGGAGAAATTTCAATGCTTGATTCTAGAAGAATACAGCTTAAGTGAATTATATTCAGCCTAGAAATGTTACAGAATATTGTAAACGCGATGTGTAACTATTTGTGAAATATTGCTTTTGCTTGTTTTAGAAGGCTAGATTAGTTCCATTGTAATTTTCGATAACGCTAACAAGGGGCTTAAGCCCCTTGTCTATTCAATTTATTTCTACAAACTGATTGGAGAACTGCAACCGCAGAAAATTTTGTCGTATTTAAAAGCTCTCTGAATAAAGCCTTCAGAGATAATCAAAGAATTATTCTCAAAAAAATAGTTGACATTAATCGCAATGTTTGTCATATTAGTAAAGCGCTAAACGCAAAAACGCACTAAGTGCGGGTGTGGCTCAGTGGTAGAGCATCTCCTTGCCAAGGAGAATGTCGTGGGTTCGAATCCCATCACCCGCTTAATAATTGATAAAGTAAAAGAGACGCATCGCGTCCCTTTTACTTTATGAGCTTTACATATGCAATTTGATTTAAAAACTGCCCTATCTCATATTGATCTGCCATCTGCTGAATGGATTGGCTTACGTGAGGTTCAAGAAATTAAAACGACTCGCTATTTACGCGATCGCAAACCACAGTCCAACGGACGCAGCCAATCCCACGGCATCATGATCGAAGTGTTAGTTGATGGACAGTTTGGCTATGCCAGCACCAATCACCTCGATATTGAAAATATTCAACGAACGGCTCAGAAGGCACTTCAACAGGCAAAAATTGCCGCACAATGGGCAGTACATCGCTTTACAATCGCCCAAAGACCAAAAGCGATCGGTCAGTATTTCTCACCATTTCTCAAACCATCGAATGCGATTTCTCCCCAAGATCTCAATCAACTCCTCATCGAGATCTGCGATACGTTAAAGGTTTCCGATAAGATCGTGAAAACTAGTGCCTATGCTGTAATTACCGAAATTGAAACTAACTTTGTCAGTAGTAATGGCTCCGACATTTATCAAAAATTTCTCACTATAGCCACCGACTACGCCGCAACTGCCCAAGATGGCTCAGTTATTCAGCGACGTGGTGATAATGGACAACTCGCCCGATGCAATCAAATCGGCATGGAAGTATTTGATCGCACATCAATTTTGCAAAGAGCAAAAGTTATCGGTGAACAAGCCGTGGAACTACTTTCCGCCGCAGAATGTCCTACAGAAAAAACAGCACTAGTCCTTGCACCAGATCAAATGCTGTTACAAATCCATGAAAGTATTGGACATCCCCTAGAAATCGATCGCATCTTAGGAGACGAACGTAACTACGCAGGTGGTAGTTTTGTCAAACTGGAAGACTTTGGCAATATGCAGTATGGTTCATCGCTGATGAATGTTAGCTTCGATCCCACTACATCAGGAGAATTTGCCAGCTATGCCTTTGATGATGCAGGTATCCCCGCTACTAAAGAATATTTAATTAAAGAAGGTAAGCTATTGCGTGGATTAGGCAGTTCTGACAGTCAAGCGCGATCGGGGATTGAAGGCGTGGCAAATTCTAGAGCAACCTCATGGAATCGTCCCGCGATTGATCGCATGGCAAATATTAATCTTGAGTCGGGTGAGCATTCGTTTAAAGAGACGATCGCCGATATCGAACGCGGCGTATATATGGAATCAAATCGCTCATGGTCAATTGATGACTATCG
>CASBRC010000308.1 GCA_949128015.1 Synechococcales cyanobacterium PMM_0003 | reverse complement strand
GTGGCGGGCGATCGGGCGACGTGGCGGGCTTGACTGCGACGTGGCGGGCGATCGGGTGTGGCAGGCGGTTTGTGGCGGGTCGTGGCGGGCGATCGCCCTACAACCCGATTGCGAGTTTTGCGTCAAGCGCTGCTGTATTCGCGTCGATCGCCTCCTTTAGCGTCCCGAACCCTTGCGTCGCTAGCACTGCATAGATATGCTTGCAGGCGGGTGATTTAAAAGCGTCACACAAGGATCTATAGTCCTGACACCCGCAAGTGTATTTCAGCAAACCATTAGGCGCGGCGCTCAAAACCAGGTAGGATTTTGTGTACTCAGTAGGGTTTTCTTGATCGGCGTTAATCACTCGATAAGTGTTATTGTCAGTCTTGACGACCGTGTAGGCTTTAGCCGCTTGTTTGCGAAAATTTGCGAAGTGCTTGTCAAATAAAGATTTTTTGTACAGGCGGGGGCTTCTTCCTTTAATTAAAATCCAGAAACCCGACCACCAAACCATAGTCCGCACGATACTTTTGACTGTGACTCCGAGCAAACGCGAAATGGCTTCTTTGGTATAGATGAGAGCGTTTTGAAGTGCTTTGCGATTATTTTTGAGGGTAGTTTTCATTGTAGCGGTTCCTGTGATGTTTGTTTGATTGTCTTATTATAGTATACCATACCTATCGGAGAATCCCGGAAAATTTCAAAAAGATTTTCCGAGACTAATTCCACTGTTGAGATTAACCGACCACGGGCGCTGGCATCCCCGTCCGGTAGAAAGTAACCCGCCGCCCTGCACTCCGAATAAATTTATCAGTGCCATACTCACGGGCGATCGCCAAGATTTCGGGTGTCGCTTTATTCCCCATACCATCCCAACCTTCAAGCTCACGATTTATTGTCAGGCAACCGACATTCATAATCACAGGGAGTGACACATAGATATCGATCGATTTTTTGCCGCGGCGTTCACAAAATACGATCGCCCCGCAGGACTCGAATTGTTTGGCAATTTCTAACACTAAAGTTTCCATCTTGTTACCCGTTTATTTTCGTTTGCTTTGTTTCCGTCTTATTATAGTATACCATACAGCAGGGATTAATCCGGGAACTTTTCAGAAGGTTTCCAGATTAATCCCATTGTTGGGAATTATTAGAGAGGTAGTGCTAGCTGTCTCGATCGCCAATTAGCATTAAGCCGCAAGCCTTCAGTTAACAGCCAACCTTCAATCTCAGGCGATGGTCTGAAATTTTGTCGCCATAGGATCGGCGGTGTATACCTGTAACGATTGTAAAATTCAACTCTGGCCGCTTGCGGGCGATCGCCCCGATCAAAAGCTTCTAGCAGCAATTCCTCATATACTGCTTTATGCTCCCTCTCATCACGATTTAGCAGCGCAAATACATTGCCCTCTGGTATTACGACACGACGCTTTTTAATCTCAAACTCGCACCCGCATCGACAGAACCGCGCGCTAATATACGATTTAATGTCGCATTCTTCCCTCATACATGATTTCATCGGTACGTCGCCTAACTGAATATCCTGTAACTGGATATCATCGGCTGTATATTCTAATTCCTCGACCCGACCGTGGCGTTCTACACAACCAGTCAGGTCGTATATATTAGCGTGAGTTTTCTTGCTACCGTCTTTGTATGTAGCAGGTCGCAATACCCGACCTATACACTGCACATAACTACTGTGAGAATCCGGATCTATTGCCAATATCAAATTAGTTGCGATCGGCAGATCGATTCCCTCTCTGAGTACACAACAATTTACTATTACAGGCAAGGTTTCATCATTGAATTCTGCAAAAATGTCGCGCCGATCGTCCGTTGAGGTACTACCTGTTACAACACGCGCTTTTATGCCCTCATCATTGAATCTCATAGCCATCATTATCGCTTTGGGTACACTAGGTGCAAACACGATTGTCGGGCGGCGATCGGTTAACTTATAGGTTGCCAGAACGTAACCCGGATCAAATACCATCTTTCTTGTGACGGCATTAGGGCATACACCATAACTCGGTCGCACCAAATACCCCATCCGGATTAATTCTGCAATATTAGGTGCGAATACTATGTTATCAGGCAAGAATAACTCACCTAAGCTGGTATGTTTGTCCGATCGCCGCGGGGTCGCCGTCACGCCGATCGTCCTATTTTTGTGCAACCAATAGTCACTAACAGTAGGTATCCACTCTTTCACGGACTTAGGGAAAGCGCTAAGATGAGCCTCATCTAGTACCGTATAGTCCGGCTTCAGCCAATCTATATCCCGCGTTGCTAGACTTTGATAGGTCGCTACCTGTACTGAGGCGCGCTTTGACTCTGGCATATTTCCGGCGATCGCCCCCGCGTCGATCTGCCAGTCCGCTAACTCATCCATTGCCTGCACTACTAAACTTTTGCGAGGTACAATGACTAGGAATTTGTACGCCCGATCGCGCTTTGATAATACCTTTATCAATTTGCACCACATTGCCGTTTTACCCGATCCCGTAGGACTAATCAATAACGGGTCTTGCCCACTGTCTAAAATGCCTAAGATTTTATTAACACAGTCTAACTGAAAAGACCTCATCCGTTTCATTTTTTTTCTCCCTTTTTAATCTCTCTAGTATCTTACCATATTATACCATTTATCGCAAGCAATTCCGGATCAATCTAATGTAATCTTTATGTAACACGTATATACTACATGAGGTTAATCCCATTGTTGGGAATTTGTTGCGCCCGTTAGCGAAGCCCTCGGAGAGGATCGTACCCAACGTGTTACAAACCGTAGTATGCACGTACTACACAAGATTAATCCCAATGTTGGGAATTATCCGGAATTAACCTTTATAGTATGTAGATATAAGTAAGCAGACAAAACGATCCCCGCCACAACGGATCGAGGCTGCGACGGGTAACGGCTAAGGCTATAGCAGCAAGGACTGCATTAAGGGCGATCGGATTATAAGGGCGCGATCGACATCGCCCAGAAAGAGCTAGGAAGGCTCAGGAGGCAACCAATATAAGTCATCGCAAGCAATTAGCCACACCACGCCCTCGATCGTCACGCTAAAGCCCTCTCGCTCGCAATCTATCAATAGTGCAGGCTCAATTTTAGGGCGATCGATGCTATTGGTTTGTACCCAAACAGTCAAAAACTCTTCAGATTGAGATTTATGCGAGTCCTCACCACCATCGACTCCAAGTGAGCCGATCGCCCCGATCGCCCTCTCTGCAACGGTTTCACCCGATCGCCCGCTGTTTTCTTCAAAAATGGGGTAATCCGGGTTACTTGTCAAAGCATTATCATTTGTTTGTATAATTATAGTAGAATCATTGACATCTACTATAGTATTGCTTTGGAGGCTTCTGTAACGCTCAATATTGATTGTTTCCGTTTGAGATATATTACCCTTGTCTGAAGCAATCGGAACCTGTGCGCTGTCCGGGTTTGGAGCGATCCTCTCCGTTGGCGCAGCCCCCGGATTTGAGGGCTGCGCTAACGGGCGCTGAATTTGGGGTAAATCTGAGGGTTCGGCTCCGAGTTTGAGTTGAAACCTCCGATCAACGTATTGGATCAACTCTTCAAAATTAGCTGTGTGTGAGTGGGCGCGATCGTAGTGGTAGAAATTGACCCGCGTCCCATCCACACCCACAGTATGTACGGGCATCCGTACTTGACGCTTTACGGGTTTGATGCCAAACATCGGCATGAGTGTACGGTTGATAAAATGCAGGTTAGTAGCATCACCGGGATGCCCAGTAACTCTGGAAACAGTTTTGTGCGATCGGATCTTGCCGATCAAATTCAAAACGTCTGAAGACTGATCCGAGTAGCGATGCCCTTCAGCCAATAGCTTAGGGAAGCCCAAACGGTTTAAGGTTTCTATAATTATCCAGCGGTCTCCAATCCGGTCGGGTACGAAAAAATCAAGGTCTTCTTTACCCGCCCATTTTTGAGCTTGTAGAGCCTTAGACTCTTCTGGATGAGTCAGTAGCCAAAACATCTCAATAGAGCTAGTTAAATCGCGTTCTGCATACCTCAATCGGTGGACAAAATCAGCAGTCCATAAGAGAGAATCTTGCAAGCCTGGAAAACGATAGAGAATTTTGTATTTAAGAACGCTACAACGTTCTATCCAAGTCGAGTCAATTTTTTTACCGATCGCTTCTGCCTCTGAATCGGTGAGGTCGGGCGCGTTAAAAATCTGAGTGCATTCTACAATCTGTACTTCTAGCTTAGCAGTGCGATAAGCTTCAGAGTCTATCTCATAAGCCTCTACACGCTGCGGACTCATGCCCATAGACTCAAAGGCAAGATATAAAAATTCTCGATAGTTGCGAGTCTCTAAGTATGAGATAGCCTGCATTTTTGCCCAGGCTTGTACATGAGGACTGTCAAGTTGCGCCCTGAGTGTCGCCATAACTTTGTCCCCGATCGTACTTTCTGGAAACAAACCCGCTTCAGCAGTAATCCGCACTGCTAAATCTTCCATTAGCACCTGCTCGAACGCGCCCGCGTTGCGTTTATGGTCGATCCCTACTTTGGGAGCGTATACGATAATCCGACCGGGATTCCGCACCCGCCGCGACATCTGCACGGCTTCATTTATTCCCACAACTCCGACAAACCAGCAAAACAGAGTATCAAACTTGCTAACTTTCTCGACAGAAACACCGCTTTCTACAGTGGGAGTGCAAACCGCCCAATTAACGCGGTCGGGATTAGCGTCAATATAATCGTCAGGCGCTCTCAAAAAATCCCGAACCCATTTTTCGGTAACGGTTTTGCTGGTAATCAGTATGCCTTCCCCTTTAAGTTTTCTCAATTGCTCTGCAATCGCTTCAGCCTTGATAATCGAGTCAACTACAATCGCGGGTAAAGAACTTTCTAAAATTTGAAGGTTTAGCCATTCTTCAGCCTTGCGCTTTGTAACAGTATTATCGTCAACAAAAAATATCGGGGGGGTTTCCCGATCGCTGGTATTGTCGTATAAATCTATAGATTTTTTGGGATCTATTGCTGTAATATAATCCACCATCCAGTCTGACATATTGCCATCCATGAGTATTAGTCTGTCGCATACTCTTACAATATACTCAAACCTAGTGATAATATCGAGTCGCTTGCCTCGGAGTGTAGAGCTAGTTAATAAATGTTTGATAGCCGTCATTGTCTCATCAATCACCACGGTCGCACCGTCAAATATCTCGATCGGTAACTTCAGCAAACTATCAAAGCACAGGGCAACCCGCAAGTTAGGATCTTGAAACCGACCATAAGCACTATGTATGTCAAGATGATCAAAATCCCATCTTTCACAAAGTTGCTCCTGTAAAGAATTCCTGTGTCCGATCGACACCATAACGCCGTCTGCCTCAGATTTTTTAGCAAGTTTGCCGTTAATTTTAACGGGTTTAACTTTACTAACAACATCACCAAACCATTGAGACTTACCTGAGTTGAGGTTAGATTTAACTATTGTGATGCTGTTTGCTTGCGGTTCTAAGGCTGTAAAAAAGCGATTGTGTGTCTTTTGACCTTTCTCATCAAAGCGTCTGTATTCGCGCCACATTCGCGTTTGCTCCATACTTTGCGCCGATCGCGAATCAGTCAAAGCTTTCTCTATGTCCGCAATCGCACCCGCTGCGAGATAATCATCGGCCCCTTTATAGGGGCCCGGTAAATTACAAATCTTGACGGTCGCTTTTTTGAATTGTCTGCTGAGTATGGCTGAGGCTTTAAATTCAACTGTCGCCTCAAAATCCTGATCAGGACGGCGATCGAACATTATATAAACCGTGCGACCGGGTTGGTCAAATTCTTTTAGCTCTTCCCGGATCAACCGCTCTTTAGTATTTCCCGATTCATCCCGAATCGCCTTAAACCCGGTAAATATACCAGGCAAACTTATCGCAGGTATTCCAGCACAAATTAACGCGGCCGCTTTTTTCTCGCCTTCTGTTATTACCACAGGCAAAAAATAAGTTAATACCCATTGCCAGTAAGTTAATGCGATCGGCTTAGGGATATTAAATCTTGCCTCAGCTAACTCGATCGCCCTTTGGGAAGGTGCAATAAATGTAATCGGGGTCGGCTTATCCGATGCTGCCATGTACCGCCGCGCGCTGCCATCACTATTTTTGAAAGGTGATCCGCCTAAGTGTCTAATCCTACCATTGCAGATCCAGCCTGTAAAATCTTGCACCTTATATAGGCTTCTCATCCACGGTGCAGAAACTCCAAAACCGCCCTGCAACTTGCGCGCTTTGTCGCCGTACACAAAATCAAAAGCGTCAACGCCCGTTATAGGGGAAAAGTTTAAAGCTTGCGTCTCAGTGTCGATCGCGCTTGCATCTAAATCTTTCTTAATCAGTGCTAATAATCTTGGGGTAGTATCTAGCTTGACATACTCAATAAAATCTGCCATAATGTACCTACTATTTTAATTTTTCATTTGGGCGGTAGCTTTCAAGCGGTCGCCCATTTTTTTTGCTGCATATAGTTTACACCAATTTTGACTTATTGGCAAGGTCTATTCATTGCTGATAATTCCCAACACTGGGAACCTATACGCTCTAAGGGTTTGAGCCGTTTTTATAGCACCTTTTGAATTGTCTCTATTTAACTATACTATACTATGAGACAAAACCCGGACGTTCGCCTCGACTCGATCGCCCTGACTTGATCGCCCGCTGTTGCAGAATGGGAGAGTCACAGCACATACGATATATTTTATAATATACAGCATTCTGTGACTACCTCAAACCTATACGCTATATGGCTTATCTCCCTTTTTTCTTAACGCGCGCGGGTAGTTTCTGAGTTTTGGGGATAATGCCAGTGATGCTCGACCAACTAATGCCACAGAGAATACTGGTAATAGCGGCTTTAGAGACGTTGTAACGATCGGCAAGCTCGATCGCACTCGATCCTGAGTCTGACAAAGTGACAATATCTGCAACCTGTTTCTCTGTTAATTTAGCCTGCGGGTGTTTCTCCCCTCGATTGCAAGATTTAACGGGGCGATCGGGCGCGATCCTCTCCGTTGGCGCAGCCCCCGTAGGGGCGGGCTGCGCTAACGGGCCCGTGGCTAACTCAGGGATGAACCGGGTAAAACTCACATTACATCGGCGACAAACCAGCCGATAGAATCCATCTCCAGCAGCAGGGTAACGCCCTTTTCTGACTACCCGATCCCTAATCAAACATTGTGGGCAATTAAGCTGGTATTTTGCAATTCGTGCCATATTCAGTCAAACCTAATAGTCATAGTTTATACATTATAGTACCATGTATGACACCCCAAAATCCCCACAGAACAAAGGTTGCAAGCGCAAAATGGTCGGGAGATTTTGAGAGGCAATTTGTAGTATGCAGATGTTACAAGTAGTAGTATTAGGTGCGATCGTCAGCAAAGATTAATCCCATTGTTGGGAAG
>CASBRC010000307.1 GCA_949128015.1 Synechococcales cyanobacterium PMM_0003 | reverse complement strand
GTCCTAGTGACGACGATACTTACCACCAAATTTGAGGTGTAGCGCCCTCGGCGCTACACCTCAAATTTGGTTAAACAAACTGGCAAGTATCATCGTCACTGTTACGGAAGAGCAAACTTGGTTGAGTGAAGTCAGTCTCTTCTGATGAAGATAAATTCCCTTCGGCAGGATGTAGCATTGCTCTAGACTCAAGCTGATCGTATAGAGTCTTGATTACTTGGAGGATATAACTTGCAGACTGATCGTAGGCGTTGGGTTCGCTTTGCGATCGCGCTATTTGCCACAGAGATTTTTCAGCTTTAGCGAAAGAAGAATAGGCGTAAAATAATTGCCGTAATAGTCCATCTAGAGTATGAGTTCTTAAGTCGTGCCAATTATCACGATCTGGATCAAAGGGGTAGTACAGCACAGAAAACAGTAAGATCTTGGCTCGCATAGAACTTGTAAATCGCATGAGTTCCAATCGCAAGTCAAATAAATCACTAGCAATTTGCGGATCGAAGGGGATTTTATTTCTGGTTTGGTTATTTAAGGATGGATTTGGCTGGTTAATAATTGGCGGAACTGCGATCGCTGCCAAATTATTAAGGTCAGCGCGATCGGGATAAAGTGCTTCTAACTTGGTAAGTAGTAAATTTGCGATCGCAGTATATTCAGCAGGTTTGGAGACCCTTTGTGCAGCCTCTTGGATCAATGCTTCTAATTGTAAAAAAGTGGGCATAAACGAAACTAACTCTCGTAAAAGACTTGCCCAATTCACACTATTTAATTGACGCAGATCGCTCTCCCAAACATCTTGATAGGTATAAAGCAAGAGCTTCTTTAAACGCATTTGCTGGGCATCAGTATCAATGTCATGGGCTACCCATGCATATATATCAGATTCTTCATTAATATATGGATCGAGCAGCGATAGCTCATCTTCCGTAAAACTGCATTGTTGCTCCGAATCAATTTCTGGAATAAGTGATTTGTTGGGTGTCTCTTGGACAAGACTATTCTGAGAAGAAGGGGCAAATGGTGCAAAAAGTTGGGCTGAATCCGCATTAATTACTAAATTATTTACGGAAAAGGCAAGTGGCTGACTAATTGTTTGAGCATTAGGCTGTAATTGGGATGCGCTAACAGCCGCCGCAATTTCAGATATAGGTAATTGTTGGTAAAGCTTAGACGCTGCATTAAAAACTATTTTGGCAACAATCAAATATTGGCGTTGTTTTTGAACGGCAATGGTTTTGACGGACTTTACCAAGTTCTCTTTTAGAGCTTCAATAGTTGGATATTGTTGATATAAATCTTCCAGTAATTCCACAAAGCTAAAATTATTTAAACGGTTGAGGTCATTTTCCAAAATGCCAGTACATACTAGGCATACCAGCTTCTTTGACCGTACTGGATCTGCACTCATCTCAAGGTCATCTGAGACTTCATCGATCAGCTTTTCTAGATCACTCTTTTTCTCAAGAGGATTAGGAAGAGGCGTTAAGTCATCAATGGCTGGTAGGCTAAACTCGTTAAAAATTGTCTGGGCTTGCGATCGCATTAGTAAGGGTTGCAGTGCTGCTAACACCTCGTTTGCTGATTGATAACGTTGCCGAAAATCAAAGCGCACCATCTTATCAATCACATCTGCCAAGGTTGGCGTGACCTTAGCGCGATCGCGCCAGCAAAACTCGCTAGTCGTTGGATCTTCAGGAATCTGATTGGGTAATAGTCCTGTCAATGACTGGATAGCGATCACCCCGATCGCATAGATGTCACTAGCAAACATGGTCTTGCCACTATATTGCTCATTGGGCATATAGCCTGGGGAACCGATTACCAGACTAGAAGTATGTCCTAATTGGCTAATTGGCTGGGTGCTAACTTCTTTAACTGCGCCAAAATCAATTAAGACAATTTTTTTGTCACTAGCACGACGAATCAGGTTACTGGGTTTAATGTCTCGATGAATAACCTGTTGGCGATGTACAAAATCGAGAGTCGGTAAAATATCTATTAAAAAATCAATCGTATACTGTTCTCCCAAGCATTGACCACGCTTAATTTCTAGAGTTAATACATCACCTTCAATTAATTCCTGAGCCAGAAAAAATTCTTCGTCTTCTTCAAAGTGTGCCAATAAGCTGGGAATACATTCATGTCTACCCAAGCGATAAAGTACCTTTGCTTCATTGTCAAATAGTTCGCGGGAGATTTTTAAGATTTCTGCTTGTGATGACGCAGGCTTAAGCTGCTTGATCACACATGTGGGGCGATCAGGCAGATATCCATCCTCCGCAATAAAAGTTTGGCTAAAGCCACCGCCGCCCAATTGTTTGACGATTTTATAGCGCCCAGTTAGGGTTTTACCGAGCATAATCATTTCAATCACTGCTAACTTAAGTATTTTTGCATTTCCTTAACGTCCTAGCAAGTTAATTTTCACAATAAAGCCCCAAACGCTGCGGCGAACGTGCAGCGTTTGGGGCTTTATTGTTTCTCAGATTTTTTTGTGACATCAATCACATCTCATCTGCCTCAACGTCACCGTAACCAAGATTTGCGATCGCAGTAGAAATATTTTTAGGAAGCGATACTTATAGCTATAGAGAAATACTTTTAACGCAGGAAAACAATGATTCTCAATTCACTAAATCAAGTTCGCCGCATTGTCATCAAAACTATTTTTGGTACAGAAAAGGCGATTATGTATCTGGATAAAATCTTTGTCGCAGATAAGTTCTATAACAGTCTCAACGAAGCAATCTTAGGATGCAGAGGAGAAGTAGACTTAGGCATGGCAGTATTGATCGTACCTGAGGTAAATCGTTTTTGTGTTTGGTTGGCAATTCCTGAAGAGCTACTATTAGAACCATCAAACTAATAATTGGCAAATTCAACTTTGAGTTGGAGCATCAAAAATAGCCTCATTTAAGGTTATTTGTAAAATTAATTGATGAGTCTCGAATAGCCTGCTTCTCATCATTAGACTTCTTTTCATAAGCATTGACCATCAGTGAAATTCTGCCATTTTCGATAAAACTTTCGCGATGCTGATCAACAAAGTTCCAATATAGATAGTTGAATGGACAGGCTGCTTCTCCTGTTTTTTGTTTCACATCGTATTTGCATTGCGAGCAGCAGTTACTCATTTTATTAATGTAGTTTCCACCTGAAACATAGGGCTTAGATGCGAGTATGCCGCCGTCAGCGAAGGTAGACATTCCTAAGACATTAGGCAGCTCAACCCATTCATAGGCATCAACATAAGCAACCCAAAACCATTTGTTTAATTGTTGTGGATCTGTACTCGTGAGATTACTAAAATTACTCAAAACCATCAGACGCTGAATATGATGGGAATAACCGTAATTTAGAACATGGGAGACAGCATCTTTGAGACAGAGTAAATCTGTATTTGCATCCCAATAAAGCTGCGGTAGATCATTGGTAAAACTAAAATAATTACTCTCCCGAACTTCTGGCATCTGCGCTTCGTAATATACACGAATGTATTCTCGCCAGCCCAGAATCTGACGCACAAAACCTTCCACAGAATTTAGGGGCGCTAGCTTCTTTTGGTAAGCTGCGATCGCCATTTCGCAAAGTTCCTGCGGCAGAAGTAATCCATTATTGAGATAGATAGATAAAATGGAATGAAATAGAAATGCTTCACCGACTTTGATCGCATCTTCGTAGGCTCCGAAGTTGGCTAATCGAGTTGCAATAAATAATTGAGCAAGTTCTAGAGCTTGCTCACGAGTTACCGCATAAATAAATTTATCTAATTTACCAAAGGTATTAGGTAGATAAGTTTGGACTAGTTGGATTACTTCTTGAGTAATGAGATCGGTTTTAACTTCAGGAATTTCGGGGATTGGAGTATTCTTTGGCAGAGATTTACGATTCTGTTTGTCATAGTTCCAATCGCCACCAATGGGTTTACCATCTTCCATGAGATAGCCAGTTTGCTTACGTAGCTCACGATAGAAAGTTTCTAAACGATAACCTTTTTTGATTTTTGATTTGAATTTTTGAATATCGGCAATAAAAAAGTTGTTAGGAATGCTTTTTATGCGATCGCAAAATTTATCAGCTATTAAAGCCATTTGCGATCGGGTATCCCACTCAGATGGTTGCATGTAGGTAAGTGAGATTTTTGGATGGCGCTCTAAAAATTCTGCTAAAGCGTTGGCATGATGGCTCTCGGCAAATAAATTTAGGACAGGAAATCCTTGCTGATGACATGCGATCGCAAAGTGACGCTGAGCGCTGAGAATATAGACTAGTTTTTGTTTATGGTGGGGGATTGCAGTTGCGTAAGCAAGGGATTCGACAAAGATTAGTAATGGCTTTTGGGTAAGTAATTCTTGGGGGAAAGCAGAAAGATTTAGTTGATCGTGCAGGATAAAAATAGCGCGATCGCAGGTTAATAATTGATTTTCTAATTCTGGTGAAATTGGGTGGTTATCAATTTGAGAAAGGAAGTTACGGGATGTTTCTAGCATTTTGGGTGTAACCAGATATTATTTAACTGCGATCGCAGAAGTTGCTAAGACCCTCACCCCTAGATCCTCTCCCGCAGGAGCTACCGTGTACACACAAGTCCAAATCACCATAAATGC
>CASBRC010000306.1 GCA_949128015.1 Synechococcales cyanobacterium PMM_0003 | reverse complement strand
GGTTAGGGTGGGGTAAATTCTTTGTTAGAAATCTCCTTAGGCATAAGAAACCTTAAAACCCTAAAAAGCTGTGGCGCACGCGCAGCCTGCGCCACAGCTTTTTTGGGTTTTGGGTTTTACTTCGCCGAGCTACTTATTTTAAATTTGCGATCGCATTTGACAGACTAATTGCGATCGGCTCAGTATCATAAGAAATTAGAAGTATTACTAAGTTTAAAGGTAAAAACCATGAACGAGGATGAACTAAAACAGCGCCTAAATCTAGAAATGGAGACGATAGGCGTTAATAAGCTCACAGAAACTGGCAATCTCGCTATATCAATGGGCTTAATTGCGGGACATGGATTTCATGGCGGGAAATATGAGATTTTACGACTAGGGAAAGTAATCTTGCTGCCAGTCAATGAGGCGGAAACCTATCTGGAGCAATTGATCAAGACAGTCACCGAAGAAGCATGACCATATCGCCAAATTTATCGATCAGTCCTGCCAATTGGCTAAATCTTAGTCAACGCGATCTATTTGCAGCGATCGCAAAAATTCGCTTTACTTTAGAGCAAAAAATTGCTGAGAAAAAAGGTGAAATTTTAGAAGAACCAGTTGAATCTATCCCACAGATATTTGATAGCCATCTAAACCAACTATGCGAAAACTTCGGTCTTTCTCAGTTTGAGAGAGATGTTTTGCTGTTATGTGTAGGCATGGAATTTGAGCCAAGTTGGGGACAGCTTTGTGCAGAAATTGCTAATGATCCAAAGCAAGCCTATCCCACATTTAGTATCGCGATGTCGGTACTTGAGAGTGCTGACTGGTCAGCCCTCTCACCAGCAGCAAATTTGCGCCGATGGCATTTAGTAGAAATTGGTGTAGGGAATGCACTTACCGCTAGTCCATTGCGCGTTAATGAACGGATTTTGCATTATTTAATGGGAGATCAACATCTTGATGAACGGTTACTCAAACTTTTAGAACCAGTAATTGCCAACTCCGTCCAAATTGATTCTCATCACCAAGTCTTGACACAGGCGATCGCAACTTGGGAAAACGCAGCTAAGTCTGAAGAATCAGCGCATTTACCCGTTTTACAAATATGTGGCGAAGATGTGGCTAGTAAAATGTCGATCGCAGCCGATGTTTGCGAAAATTTAGGGCTAAGGCTCTATAAAATTACCGCCAACCTGCTGCCCCATGATTTAAGTAATCTTCAGCTAATTGCCCAACTTTGCGATCGCGAATATACATTAAACGATATTGCCCTATTACTAGATTGCGATCGCGATGAAGCGCCCAATCACAATCAAGATATGGCGATCGGCTATCTAATCGAGATTCTCAACTGCCCGATGATCATCAGTAACCAAACCCGTCGTCGCCAACACCAACGCACGATCATCACCTTTGACGTGCGATCGCCTTCTGTCAACGAACAACAGATATTGTGGGAAGAATCTCTGCGTGATCTTGATGGTGAGATCAAAGCTTCTCTGAATGGCTCAATTAACGAACTTGTCTCCTATTTCAATCTCTCACCCACACATATTTACAATGCCTCCCTCAAAGCCAAAAGCTCACATAATCAAGCATCAACTCACACCTTCCATCAATCCCTCTGGAATGCGTGCCGCGCTCAATCCCGTCCCCGTTTAGACGAACTTGCCCAAAGCGTGGAAACAACGGCAACTTGGGAAGATCTAATTTTGCCATCGAAGGAAAAATTTGTGCTGCATGATATTGCCGCCCATGTGCGTCAGCGACTAACCGTCTATGAAAAATGGGGTTTTGCAGGTAGGAGCCGACGCGGATTAGGAATCAGCGCTCTATTTTCTGGCTCTAGTGGCACTGGAAAAACGATGGCGGCGGAAGTACTTGGCAATGAGTTGCAGCTTGATGTCTATCGCATCGATCTGAGTTCGGTAATTGATAAATATATTGGTGAAACGGAGAAGAATCTCAAACGGATTTTTGATGCAGCCGAAGGCGGCGGCGTGATTTTGCTCTTTGATGAAGCGGACGCTCTGTTTGGGAAGCGTACCGAAGTTAAGGATAGTCACGATCGCCATGCTAATGTCGGTGTTAGCTATTTATTGCAGAGAATGGAAGCCTATCGCGGTTTAGCTGTGCTAACTACTAATCTAAAAAATTCTCTCGATCAAGCATTTCTAAGGCGGTTACGTTTTGTAATCCAGTTTTCTTTTCCTGATACTGAGCAACGCGCCGAAATCTGGCGCAGGGCTTTCCCTCAACAAACGCCAACCCTTGATCTGGATTATCTAAAACTTGGTAAACTCAGTGTTGCTGGTGGTAATATTCGCAACATTGCGCTTAATTCAGCTTTCATTGCGGCGGATCATGATGAACCTGTACAGATGAAACATATCTTGCAAGCGGCGAAAATTGAATATATCAAACTCGAAAAACCAATGATGGATATGGAAGTAAAAGGATGGGTATAGGCAAAAGTGCGATCGCTATTTCTCTAATCATCGCAGTCACCACGGCGACATCAGTGATTGCGGCAAATCAAGGGCATGTCGAACAACTGATCAAAACTAAAGAATGTTCAGAATGCGACCTTCCTGATGCAAGGCTCGCAGGAGCCGACCTAATCGGCGCAAATATCAGAGATGCCGATCTTCGCAAAGCGGATCTGCGTGGGGCAAAGCTCGATGGCGCAAAGTTTATGCGATCGAATATGCTGGGGGCGGATCTGCGTTTTGCATTATTATCAGGGGCAGATTTTTTGAATGCCAATCTGCTGGAAGCGAAACTTGAAGGCGCAAATCTCTTTCGAGCAAATCTCAAATATGCCAATCTCGAACGTGCCATTCTCAATCAAGCTTCCTTAAAAAATGCGGACTTACAATTTGCGAAACTAATTGGCGCAAAAATCGATGGTGCTAATTTTGAAAATGCCAATCTGGGACTAGCTGATTTAGAGAAAGCTGATCTCTCTAACTCGCGATTAAAAAGAGCAAATCTCCGCAGAGCAAATTTTAGCGAAGTCAATCTCACAAGAGCGAATCTGGAAGGAGCCAGTCTACAGGGGACGACCTTTGCAGGCGCAAATTTATTTCACACGGATTTGCGATCGAGCAAAATCGATAGCGATACATTTTTTGAGCCTAAGTGGTTTCTAGTCTGGAAAATTGTCAATCAGCGCGTTGAGGGTCAAACTCTAGTTGCAGCAGATTTGGCGGGTGGGAACTTTGAGAAAGCAAATCTGGCTGGCGTTAATTTGGAAGATGCGAACTTCACGGAAGCCTATTTATTCGTCACAAATCTACGGCGGAGTAATCTTGTTCGGGTCAAATTTAACAATGCGAATTTGCGTTATGCTGACCTCACTAAAGCGAATCTCGCGGAGGCTGATTTTGCAGGAGCGCAACTTTCTGATGCGAATCTGGAGGGAGCGAATCTCCGTCTAGCTAATTTGCGAGAAAGCATCAT
>CASBRC010000305.1 GCA_949128015.1 Synechococcales cyanobacterium PMM_0003 | reverse complement strand
GTACGAGCTACGCCAACACGCCCAACTTATCGTCGGAACAGCCAGTGCAGTTCTCAATCCAGAGGTCAGGCAGCAATTAGAAGACTATATGCAAAAGGTATATCGACAATGGCAAGATCTCATCGCCGCGATTCAGCAAATCCTCAACGGACAACGCGATGAAGATATCCTCTGCGAAAGATTGGATATGGATGATTATCTGATTGTCATTGCCATCCTACGCGGTATCAACGATCCAGAGACATTAAAAGCCTTCATCCCCGACGACGCAGAGGCTTAGCATTTGCGCCACCATTCCCAAACTCGCCACAGCCATCTCGATCCGCAAATGCTAAGCCCTCCTCATCCATTTGAAAAAATTATGGAAATAGAAGACTTTATTAACTTCCTCTATCAACGTCAAGCCAATTCCACCCCAAATTTAACAACATCCGCCGCCAAACTTTCTGAAGCCAGTTTTGTCCAAGTATGGAATAACCCAGAAGACGCAGAATATGACAACCTATAATTTTGGAGATTTAGTCCCGTTTCCCTTCACCGATCAAACCACCACCAAAAAACATCCGACCATACCACGCTAGAGCAAAAACTTATAAAATCTAGATAAGTCATAAATTATAATGCCATCAAAAATTATTAATGGCTACAAACTACAGTTCTATTCACTCGATCGCTACGAGCCACCTCACATCCATGTAGTCAAAGCCGAAAAACGCGCAAAAATATGGTTACATGACCTTTCAATCGCATAGAGTCGAGATTTCAGTCAACGCGAACTCAATCAAATTCTAGACATTATTAGCCAAAATCAGCAAGCCTTAACGGAGTGGTATCGTGAATTCTTTGCCTAACACCAAGATTGTCAATGCTTTTCTTCAAAAAGATTTACTGACCGTTGCTTTAAACGATGGACGGATTGTTATATTTCCATGTTCGGGACTGAAATGGTTAACCCAAGCATCTGAAGAAGAACAGCAAGACTTTAGCATTGAGTCCGATGGCTACGGAATATGGTGGGATCGGCTAGATGATGGGATCGCATTGCATCACCTCCTAAGCTCAACAGTCATGCCAAATAGCGATCACCGCCCCCTCCTGACAGCAAAATGACTTTGATATAATCCTCAACCATCTCAGGTCAAGACAAAGATAAAATCTTTATAGCTCTCGACTTTAACGCCCCATTGTCCAAAGATATTATTGCTGATTTTTGGTTAACACTCGTGCAAATATTACTTAATACCCATACGTTTCTTTGGTGAGTTTTATTAATGAGTTCATGATCTCAAAGCAGCAGCCAAAATCACAGGATGCAGTCCTTGGCGGTCAATCGCCGCCGCCGATTGGGGCTGTGGTTTTAGGTGGAATTGAAGGAGTCAAAAGAAGATTATCCAGTCCTGCGATCGCACTCAGAATCTCGGCTCTACGCGAAGCTCTCAACTATGGCGAAACAGGCTTAAATTTAGTCCTGCAAGGTCTGCAAGATGAATCTCTCAAAGTTCAACGCACGGCTCTGTTATTACTCTGGCGAAGCCCTGAAACACATATAAAACAGGTAATTGAGAATTATAGCCAATATCACCTATTTGATATCGTTGATACTTTACAAGGTCATGATGATGCGATCGCAACTCTAGCTTTATCAGCCAATGGCAGGATTTTATACAGCGCTGGTGTAGACTTCAGCATCAAGGTTTGGGATTTAGGAGAAGCCAAAACTCAACATAAACAGATCGGCATAATTCGCGGTCATAGTAATGTCATTACGTCCATTGCCCTTAGTGCTAACGGTCGCCTATTAGTTAGCGGCAGTCGCGATAAAACAATCAAACTCTGGGATGCGCGATCGGGCAAGGAACTGCTGACTCTGACAGGACATATCGGCTATGTCAACTCGGTAGCGATTACACCCGATGGCAAAACTTTAGTCACAGGCAGCCAAGACACCACCATTAAACTTTGGGATATTAGAACAGGTACAGAAATTCGCACCTTGCGCGGTCACACAAGTTTGGTGGATTCTGTTGCCCTAAGTCCTGATGGAACTGCGATCGCAAGTTGTAGTTGGGATACGACTATTCGCGTATGGGATTTAATCTCAGGTAAACAACGTTGGGAATTTATCGGACATTCAGCGCGAGTCCTTTCCTTTGCGATTAGTCCCGATGGACGTACTTTAGTAAGTGGCAGTCTCGATACCCGCATCAAAGTCTGGGATTTACAAACTGGGAAATCTATTCGGACATTAGAAGGGCATTGGGGTTGGGTGAAGTCTCTCACGATTAGTCGGGATGGCAAAACTCTAATCAGTGCCAGTTACAAAGAAATTCGCGTATGGAATTTAGAAACAGGCGAACCAATTCAGATTCTCAATGGACATATTAATCTGATTAATGCGATCGCACTCAGTCAAGACGGACAAACCCTAGTCAGTGGTGGCGAAGATTGCAATATTCATGTATGGAGCGTTCCTTAAACAAGAAAACTTTTTGCGAAGCAAAAAGTTTTCTTGTTTAGCTACTGCGTAATCGCTGAATCTGGCGATCGCTTTGTTGCGCCCATGTAATATTTTTTTGCTGATTAAAAAAGGCTTGAGCCTGAATAAAAGATTGAATTGCGTCTTGCTTTTTTCCTGCTCTTGCCTGCGCGACCCCAAGGGTATAAAAAGCCTCGGCATAGTCCTTACGAAATTGCAAAGCATTACGAAGTTGCGCGATCGCATCTTCAGTCTGACCTTGAATTAACAACGCCGCCCCCAAATTGTAATAAGCCTCTGCATACTCAGGATTCAGTTGCAAAGCTTTGGTGTAATAGGCGATCGCCTTTGGGATATCTCCCTGAGTTTGAATTAATAGCCCTAAGTTATAAATCGTTTCAGGTGCTTGAGGATTCAGCTTTAGAGCTTGATTGAGATTTGCGATCGCATTATTTATATCCTTTTTTTCCTTAAAGGCG
>CASBRC010000304.1 GCA_949128015.1 Synechococcales cyanobacterium PMM_0003 | reverse complement strand
ATCGAATATTTGCGATCGCTAATTGCTTCAAAGGTTACTTGCCCTTTCCATTGCGTATAGAAATAATACAAAACCACGCGATCGACATTGAGAGTGTCTCTTAGCTTATGAAGGGCGACATTAACGATCGAGTCTTGTTGTAATTTATTGGTGATCCGAGACAAAACTTCGCTCAAACCGCGCTTAGAAGGATTCATCATTGCAAATAGGTAAAGACTATATCTAGAAAACGTCGGGAAACAACAAATCTGCGATCGCACTTATGCAAATTTTAGGCTAATCCAAAAAATATTGCTTGATTTTAAACTTGCCGATTGATGCATTTAGCTAACGACTTCTATTATAGAAGCCGATCTTGAGATTTTTGGCACCTATTGTCCAGAAAGCCCCAAAATATTTTAGAAAAAGCTACTAAGGAGTTGTCTTAGAATAAGTTAGACATGATTAAATACCAAACCCAAAAAGCTGTGGTGCACGCGCAGCGTGCGCCACAGCTTTTTGGGTTTGTATAGTTTATCGTTGCACAAAGAGCCTCGACAACCTCATATTTAGCCACGAGCCTCAAATTGCCTAAAGAATATCGCGCCACAGGAATTAACCTCAAAGGGATGCCATTGGGTGAAAATGATCGCCTATTGACAATCCTCACCAAAGAGCATGGCTTGATTAGAGCAGTAGCCGCAGGTGCAAGAAAACATCGCTCAGCAATGGCAGGGCGATCAGGCTTATTTGTAGTCAATGATTTGCAGATTTCCGTGGGACGCAACATGGATCGGATTAAAAACGCTGAAGTGTTGCAATCTTTTGTGGGTTTGGGGAAAACGCTGGCCAAGCTCACTGCCGCGCAATATTTATCTGAAATTGCTCTGATGCAAGCATTATCTGCACAGCCCCAAGAAGAATTATTTTTGATACTAGTCGAGCATCTGAATCGCATTCAGGATGCTGAAAATAAAAATGTTTTGGCGCATTTGAATCATGGAACATATCATTTACTTGCGATCGCAGGATTTGCTCCACAAGTTCATAGCTGTTGTGTTACCCAAAGACCCGTGATTGCCAAACGCGAAATCCTGAGATGGAAAGTAGGATTTAGTATTGTTGGCGGTGGGGTAATTGACATCGAAAACGGCCCCATTAATGGCGGTAATCCGAACGAAGATCGTCCTCATGTAACCGATGCGATCGGTGGCGAAGCGATGCATAATCGCATTAGTCATTATCTAACTGCGCCTGAACTATTAGCCATGCAAGAACTCGCGCAAACTAATTTGGCAGATAATATTTTAGAAACGCACACAACAGATTGGCTGACAGTTGAAAGATTGTTACGAGCCTATACACAGTATCATTTTGATAGACCAATCCAGTCTTCGGCACTGATTGACAACTGTTTTTTTAATATATGACCCATTTATTCGATCCACCCACACCGAATCTACCAGAGCCACACGATTCTGATCATGCTGATACTCATGGCAAAACTGATACTCATGGCAACAATGGTGAAGTTTTAGAAACTCCTGATATACCAATAGATTCTAAATCTGTTCTTCGCAACCCTAATTTTTTATCACTGTGGAGTGGACAGGTCTTCTCGCAGATCGCGGACAAAATTTTTTTAGTACTCGTGATTGCGATCGTTTCTACACAGTTTCAGAATGAAGGTGAAACGATTAGCGGTTGGGTCTCCGCAGTCATGGTGTCATTTACAATTCCTGCGATTTTATTTGGATCGATCGCTGGTGTCTATGTCGATCGCTGGAATAAAAAAACAGTTTTAGTTAGTTCCAATATTCTGCGCGGAGTATTGGTTCTTAGTATTCCCCTATTGCTCTGGGTAACGAAAAATAGTGTGTTACCTTGGGGTGCGCCGACGGGATTTTGGGGCTTGTTGTGCATTACCTTTCTAGTCTCTACCTTTACGCAGTTTTTCACCCCTGCCGAACAGTCTGCGATCGCACTCGTAGTTGAGAAACCAAAATTATTAGCCGCTAATTCTCTCTACACAACGACAATTATGGCGGCGTTGATCTTGGGATTTGCCCTTGGCGAACCACTACTCGCCCTATCTGATCATCTTTGGCATAATGTCGGTCAAGAAATCCTTGTTGGTGGCAGTTATTTGATAGCGGGGATTATCTTGCTCATATTGAAAACGGGTGAAACCAAAGAAGATTTGCATCGTGATAGTTTTCATCTTTGGAATGACATCAAAGAAGGTTTGCAATATCTCAAGCACAAAAAAACTTCGCTATCGGCTCTGATTCAATTAATCTGTACTTTTTCGATTATTGCAGCACTGACAGTATTAGCCGTGCGTTTAGCAGAAGTAATGCCTGAAATCAAATCAGAGCAGTTTGGCTTCCTACTTGCCGTGGCGAGTTTAGGGATGGCGATCGGTGCGGGTGTCGTCGCCAAATTGGGGGATCGTTGCAGTCGTCAAATGTTAGCTCTGATTGGCTCAATAGGGATGGCAGTATTTTTGGGAATGTTAGCGATATATAGCGATCGCTTCGGCTTAGGGCTAATTGCGATCGCAGGTACAGGGCTTTTTGCAGGTTTAAGCGTAATTCCGATGCAGACTGTAATTCAAGAAGAAACTCCTGAAGATATGCGCGGCAAGGTCTTTGGCTTACAAAATAACGCTGTTAATATTGCCCTCAGTTTGCCGCTATCAGTAGCTGGTATTGCCGAATCTTATTTTGGCTTGCAGAAGGTGATTTTTGCGCTAAGTGCGATCGCATTAGCTACGGGGCTTCTCGCTTGGTACATTGCCCGTCAACTAGTTGAGTCATAGAAAAAGAAAAAAAACTTGCTACGCAAGTTTTTTTCTTTTTCTATAAGAGAGGTTTCGCTATGCGAAACCTCTCTTTTTTTTAAACAGGTGTCGAGAATCTAATTTTTAAATAATCATCTTCCATCTTTGCCCCAGCAGTTTGTAAAACCGATAAAGCTTGCGGTAACACCAAATTACGTCGATGATTGCCAATACGGATGTTTAGCTCATCACCAGTCTTAGTTAACTCAATCTTCTCTTTCGGAACACCTGGTAAATATAACTCCAGACGATATTGCTTGTTTTCTTCCACCACTCGCATCGTATTTTCTTTGTAATAGATTTGAGATGGATCTTCGTCACCATAGAGAGTCTCTTTCAGGCGTTCCAAAGCTGCAAGCCCACACATCTCTTCAGCATAGAGTGGAATCTCTTTGATCGGTAAAGGGTGAAAATCGCGATGAATTTGTTCGCAATATTGCTTCTGATTGTCTTTCCAAACCTTGAAAAATGGATCTTGGACTTCCTCAGGAATAATGCGATTGGCAATCACCATATCTGTGGCGACATTATAGAGACTGAGATAGGAATGCGCCCTCAAGGACTCATTGATCACCATCTTCTCTGGATTAGTTACCAGTCTTACCGTTGTAATTGTATTGTCCGTGAGGATTTTTTCTAAAGCTTCTAACTCTTCATAAAACTCATAGGGCGCATCCATTACCTCTTTGTTAGGCAAAGAAAAGCCAGTTACACGCTTAAAGATAGGCTCAAATACTGGATTTAAAACTTGAGCCATACCTTGTAGTGGCTTATAAAATTTCCGCATGTACCAGCCAGCAACTTCTGGTAGCGAAAGTAATCGCAAAGCCGTACCTGTAGGAGCAGAGTCAATTACTAACACATCAAATTCTTTTTCGTCATAGTGACGCTTGACTCTCACTAGACCAAAAATCTCATCCATTCCAGGTAAGATCGCCAATTCTTCCGCTTGAACGCCTTCTAGCCCTCGCGCTTGCAAAACTTCGCTAATGTAACGTTTAACTGCCCCCCAATTTCCTTCGAGTTCACGAAGTGCATCTAGTTCAGCACCCCACAGATTTGGACGAACTTCTTTAGGATCATGTCCCAATTCGACCATGAAGCTATCGGCCAAAGAGTGAGCAGGATCGGTACTCAAGACTAAAGTTTTATAACCCAATTCAGCGCAGCGTAAACCTGTAGCTGCGGCTACGGAAGTTTTACCAACTCCACCTTTTCCAGTCATTAAAATGATTCGCATAGTCGATCTAACTCGTCTTGTTTAAATTTTTGATTAGGGCTAGGATTGACT
>CASBRC010000303.1 GCA_949128015.1 Synechococcales cyanobacterium PMM_0003 | reverse complement strand
TTCCAAACCCGGGCGCTGCACCTTCACAATCACATCTTCCCCGGTGTGCAGCCTCGCTTTGTGCACCTGTCCCAGACTCGCAGCCGCGATCGGCAACGGGTCAAAATCGCGGTACAAAGCATAAATATCCTTGCCTAACTCTGATTCTACTAGGGCGATCGCCTCTTCGGAACTAAACTCAGGAACCCGATCCTGCAACTGTTCTAGTTCCTTCACATACTCCAACGGCAGCAAATCCGCGCGAGTCGAAAGAGACTGCCCGATTTTAATAAAAGTCGGGCCCAAATCCAGCAAAGTATTGACCAACCAATGGGCGCGAATTCTTCTAGTTTGAGCAGAATTATTTTGCAGCAGTCCATCCCACCACAAAAAAAACATAAACTTTGCCGTCGCAGCAAAAACGTCTATTTGTCGTGCCAGTGGCGAATATTTAGAACGTTGCCAACGCAGGGTTTTAGGTGCAGCTTTTGTGAGCATAATATTCGTCGCGATCGATTTTCGTGCACCGCAAACATTTTAACCGGAAAAGGCAGAATTGGGAACCGGTGCTTCAGACCGACAGCAACACCGGCAAATGACACGCGAACTACCATAGAGGCAGAAACCGGGTTTTTTACGACAATACTGCATCAACACCTTGAATTCCCAAATAACCCGGTTTCTTTGATATTGATGTGCCTAGGGCTAATGAATTTGGCTTGCAGGTGTCCTCGTCTCCGCCACGAGGCCAAGAAAGCGCAACTGCAAACCTCAAAAATCCAACGCCTTTCTTTAACTATTCTTCCCGATTAGAGACATCTGCTGCAAATTGGGGCAGAGTCAGAGTAAAACAGGTGCGCCACTGCTCAGGAGTTTCAGAATTTTCTGACGGACTGCTACAAACATCAATATTACCATTCAAGTGCTGTACTAAGCTCTTTACCAGAGCCAGACCCAAACCAGTCCCCCGAATACCACTTTTGTCAGTCACACCAGTGCCGCGGCGGAACCTGTCAAAGATGTGTGGTAAATCATCATCAGAAATGCCGCGCCCGCAATTAGAGACGCTCAATAAAATAAGGTCGCTTGCTTCAGACACATCCAAAACTACCGCAGTCCCATCATCCGAGAATTTGCCAGCATTCGTCAGCAATTCCAGCAGAATTCGATTCAAGCTATCGAAATCGGTTTCGGACCACAACGAGCGCTCCGGTAAATTCACCACCAGACTTAATCCTTGATCCGCCCATTTTTTTTCAAAATCTCTAGCCAAATCCTGAATTAAAGGCTTGAGGTCAATCCTGATGCGGGACATAGGCGTTTGCTGAGAATCTAATTCTTTTAGCTTCAGCAAATCCTTAATCAGATTGATTTCCTGATTGCATTCCTGATCCAGAATATCCAAATACAGAGTTATCTGCGCTGGCGATAATAATTCCCATTTCCGAAAGAGCTCAACAACTATTTTGATCTTCGTTAGAGGATGTTGCAACTGGTCGCTCGCGGCAGCAAGAAATTCATCTTTGAGCTGATTTAACCGTTGCAGTTGCTCTACTTGTTTGCGAGATTGTTCGTACAATATTGCCTGTACGTCAAGACTTTGCCTTAACTGAGCAGTTCGGTCTTCGACAAGAGTTTGTACTTGCTTGAGAGTTTGAGTTTGGATGATCGCTGTACTCAATTGAGCGGCGACTAATTCCACAACCTCTAATTCTTCAGGTTGCCAGAGCCGGGGCGATGAGTGCTGCAAAACCAAGAATCCCAACACAGTGCCTTGTCCGCTTGTCCCTATCAGGGGAACCCACAAAACAGCACTCATATCCTGTAGTTTCAAAATTTGTCTGACGGATTCTTGTTGTTGCGCCAGCAGTTCGCGGGCGTCCGCAATGGCAAGGGATTGGGGCGCCCGGTTGAATGCTTTCTGGCACAAACTAGACTCCCCAATCCAAAAAGCAGGGAAATGATTTGATTTTGAGTTGGGTATTTTGGATTGGGAATTAGCTGTTTTTTCTTTGGTTTTTGTTTTTGCTGTCGAGCTTTTTTTGCCCGCATTGCTTGGTTCTATTGCTGGTTTATTTAGGTCTTTTTTCTGACTGGATTCGCAAACCAATTCGACCTTGGCTTGTGGCGTTTGATTGGGCGATCGAGTTTTAAATAGAAAGTCTGTATATTTCAACAGCAGGATTTGACCTCTATCTACTTCCAGGGTATCGGCGGTTTTTTCGATGACTCGCTGCAAAATTTGATCGACTTCTGAACTCGTGTCGATCGCCGCAGCAACTGAGCCGAGGAGATTTTTGTATTTCGCTTGTCGTTGTAACTGTTGGTTTAAACTGGCAATTTCTTGAGTTTTTTGAATGTGAGCTATCGCGATGCCGATCGCCTCTGATGCTGCTTCTAGCCGCTGGCGATCGGCTGCTGACCACTCATAAGGTTCCGACTTACCAACAATGATCATACCATTTAGCACCCCTCCAAATCGCGCAGGCGCTGCCAAAATTGCCCGACAAGGCAGCGGTGTCACAGCAGAATTGGGCGATGAAGCAGCCGAAATCTCAAGATAGTCGGAGATGGCCACTATCTCGCCGTCTGCTAGCACGTTTGCGAAAACAGGATGTTCGAGTGATATGCTAGGCGATTCTAATCTTGTGATTTGGGAATGTTCGGGTGTTTGAGTTGCATCCGCAGCGTTTGGTCGATCGCTCTTATTTTGCCAGCAAGCATTCGGAATTACTACTTTCTGGTCAACCACAGCAGCAACCACACAGCAGTCGGCCCCCAAGGCCGCCCCCAAAGTATTGGCTATTTGTAGCAGCAGGATTTCTCGATCAATGTTGGTCGCGAGAATTTGGTAAATTTGTCGCCCCAGAAGGGCAGGATCGACTTGGTACTGCATAAGACGATCCAGAAATTTTTGGACTGATACTGGTTCTGCGATTTGTGGTAGATGCAAAGTGCAAGACTCTGACGGCGATCGGTCGATCGGAGTAAAGTCTTGATTTCCCTGGTAATCGATCATGGCAACGAAGCCTTTATTTTAATGATGTTTGAGCCTGCTCGCGCTGCAAATATAGAACCTATGGATAACAGTCAAGTGGACTGCGATCAGCTTGCTTTCTGTGTTTTCGCAGCCCGTTGGCTGGTCACTAGATCTGTGAAAGACATACCCAGATCTGACCGAGTTCTATTTTCCTGTTTTCTACATTTCGATCTGTACGGGATGAACTTCACACCCTTTACCCGATGAGGATAAATCCCATTGGCACTAATTTTGACCATAATTAGTATGAAGCTTTTTTAGAGATCGCTTGGTGACACCCCTCTCCTCACCCTGTGATGTTTCCTATCTAAGTTTGTGATCCTAGCAAATTTTGATTGTGATACAAATCAGCCGATCGAGTGACCACGATCGCAAAAATTAAAATTTAAAAAAATCTAACTCATGACATATCTGAGAGTTTCCGATTTTTTGGTCAAAAACTCATCGATTGCGACTCAATGAGACGCTCTTTGGTCAATAACGTTATATTTATCCGGCTTTCCTACTTACTTATTTTGTGCTTCCTGTTGGGCTTTATCGCTATTTTGGCGGTAAAGTACCGTCCGGTTTACAGCAGTTGTGTAGCGGGGATGCTTGGGGGGGACGGCGGCCATCA
>CASBRC010000302.1 GCA_949128015.1 Synechococcales cyanobacterium PMM_0003 | reverse complement strand
CCCTTTGCAAGGGGAGGGTTAGGGT
The DNA here is from genome assembly GCA_949128015.1 of Synechococcales cyanobacterium PMM_0003. Classification (GTDB taxonomy): domain Bacteria; phylum Cyanobacteriota; class Cyanobacteriia; order Pseudanabaenales; family Pseudanabaenaceae; genus Pseudanabaena. Next base: position 5,803 of record CASBRC010000302.1, on the reverse strand, counting down.
GGGGTAAATTCTTTGTTAGAAATCTCCTAAGTAGAATCTACTTAATGAAAAGCATTTCTTGGTATGTAGGCAACGGCCATAAATCGTCAGCGACTTCGCTTTCTAGCGCATCTACATAGCCACGAATGCCATCCATTAGAGGACGAACAGTACCAGAAAGGAACTGCATATGTTCTTCAACAGATGCGAAGTCATGTTTCGACAAAGCATCAGCAAGCTTGCTAACTCCATCGCTCGCAAGCTTAGTCAAAGAAGCAACTTTCTCAATGCTTTCCTTATCGAAGTCAACACCAATCTCCTTCAAGCTGAGCGATGTATTGCTGAGGTCAGCAAGATAGCGAGTAGCCGCAGGGTAAATCAAAGTTTTTACCATGCTAACAACGAGCTTCGCTTCAACTTCGATTGAAAGAATGTACTGCTCAGCATAGGTCTCAAAGCGACTAGCTAGCTCAACAGGAGACAAAACTCCCATCTTGCTGAACAATTCTTCGATGTAAGATTCCTTGAGAACGGGCAAAGCATCGGCAGTGGTACGCAGGTTAGCTAAACCACGCTCGGCTGCAAGCTTGTGCCATTCTTCAGAATAGCCATTACCATTGAAGATTACCGCGCCATGCACTTCCATCACTTCTTTGAGGATTTTGGAAATAGCATCACTTAAACTCAGCCCTTTAGCCATTTCCGCTTCGAGCTGTTCTGCCATCCACCCCAGTGAATCAGCCAAAATGGTGTTCATTGCCACTAGAGGACCAGCTACCGACTGACCAGAACCAACAGCACGGAACTCAAAACGGTTGCCTGTGAATGCAAAGGGCGAAGTACGATTGCGATCGCCTGGGTCTGTTGGCAAGATCGGCAATGTATCTACACCAATATTCATCAAGCCCTTGCCCGTAGAACTCTTGAGATCTCCTTGACGAATTTGCTCAAATACATCCTCAAGTTGAGAACCTAAGTACATCGAGATGATCGCAGGAGGAGCTTCATTTGCACCCAAACGGTGATCGTTGCTAGCAGTTGCCACGACTGAACGCAAAAGTGGACCATACTTATGCACACCACGAATGATTGCACCACAGAAAACCAAGAACTGAGCGTTAGAGTGGGGAGTGTCGCCTGGATCGAGCAAGTTACCTTGAGTAGCATTACCGACAGACCAGTTGACGTGCTTACCAGATCCGTTGATGCCTGCAAAGGGTTTTTCGTGAAATAAGCAGACAAATCCATGCTTCTTGGCAGTGGAGCGGAAGAGAGTCATCAGCATTTGCTGGTGATCGGTGGCGACGTTAGCTGCTTCAAAGTTTGGAGCGATTTCAAATTGACCAGGAGCAACTTCGTTGTGACGAGTCTTGGCAGGAATGCCGAGGCGGTAGAGGCGCTCCTCAACATCTTGCATGAAGACTTGCACACGTTCAGGGATTGCCCCGAAGTAATGGTCATCAAATTGCTGACCCTTGGGCGAGGGCTTCCCAAACAGGGTGCGACCTGCTAATAGCAAGTCCGGGCGAGAATTTGCAAAGTTAGAATCGACCAAGAAATATTCTTGTTCAGCACCGCAGCTAGAGTTGACAGGAGCAATATCTTTTTCGCCCATCAGCTTCAACACTTTGGTTGCGGCTTTGTTCATTGCGGCAATCGATCGCAATAATGGGGTTTTCTTGTCTAGGGCTTCACCAGTCCAAGACACGAAAACTGTAGGAATGCAAAGGGTAGAACCGTTGTCGGTTTCTAGGATGTAAGCAGGGCTAGTAACGTCCCATGCTGTGTAGCCGCGTGCTTCAAAAGTAGAGCGGATACCACCGTTGGGGAACGAAGAACCGTCTGGTTCACCTTGGACTAATAATTTGCCAGCAAATTCTGAAATTGCCGTGCCATCGCTTTGGACTGAGATAAAGCCATCATGCTTTTCGGCTGTAGCGTTGGTCAAAGGATAAAAGACGTGGGCGTAGTATAGTGCGCCTTTGGAGATTGCCCAATCTTTCATCGCTAATGCGATCGCATCAGCTACTGAGCCATCAAGAACTTCACCAGTTTGAATCGTTTTCTTGATCGATTTGAAAACTGTCTTGGGAAGACATTCTTGCATCTTGCTCAGAGTAAACACATCGGTCGCCCATATTTCTTCCAAGCGCTTCGGTGCTTTTTTGGGCATCGGCTCACGATTGGTGATTTGATAAATAGCTTGAATGCGTGACTCGTTTCCGCTCATGATTGTTTTTATACAAATTGTACATTTTGCATAATCATACTTAAGATGTATTTATCAAATAGCTAAAAAAGATACCGAATCGATCGCACTTGATTGGTATAAACGCACACAAAATTTTGAGGGGGCTTACGTCTAGCTGCAATTCTCAATTCCAAAACTAATTTTGGGACTTGATGCATAATTAAACCCAAAAAGGTGTGGCGCACGCTGCGCGTGCGCCACACCTTTTTTTGGGTTTAATTATGCAGGACGCACAAACCATAAGCTCCGTTTGCCATCATGGGAAATACAATCCAGAATTAGATCTTTGATCTTGATTGGTAAGCGACCATTCCTACGCGATCGCCGTAAGCTACTGGGAGAATATTCTAAAATTTTGGCGATTTCTGACGTTGTCCATAGTCGAGTAAACAAATCATCTGGGAACGAGGACATACTCTGAGCTAATTCTTTCCAAGCCTGAACATAAATTTCAGTTGCATCAGTATGTTGAATTATCGTTTCGCTGTCATTGTTGCTATTTGACTCAACTAGAGCTGGAGGTCGAGAATCTAACTCACCAAAAATATCTGTATCAATATAAACTTGAACGTTAAAGATATCTTCCCAGCTTTTAAGAAATTCCTCTTCATTTTCTTCTTCTAAATCATTTAGATCGTTTACCAAAGACTGATCTTTCAAAAAAGATTTATCTGTAACTCTCTTTAATGAAAAAATCAGCGTTTCTAGTGATTCGATTATATTTTTTTGGCTATGATTTTTATAGAGATTAATGATCTCTTGAATAGATGGGGCAAGCACTTTTGGTACGGCTAGCAACTCTATATCTGATGGCTGTTTTGGCGGTAAGGGATCGACCACAGGAGAGACCCAAGTAAAATTGCTGTGGAACTATGAAATATTTCAAACAAATCCACGATTTCAAAAGTATACCCCTAGTCTCTATGGAGACAACAACTATTCACCGACTTGTCGATCAGCAAAAGCACGTATGTTTTCAAACACCTTTTCAATCTCCTCAAAATCTAACAATAAATTCCCGATAATTTATTCTGATAGTTTTTTGAATCATGACACTGGGCTTTATCATCCCGAAAAAGCTGGTCGGCTTATAGCGATAGTCGAGACTCTCAAAAATTCGCCGATCGCATCGCAATTAGTTTGGCAAGAACCAACTGCGATCGCAGAGCGAAAACAAGATATCTTGCAAGAAGTACGCCGTTTTCATACGTCAGAATATATCCAAGCCTTACAAGCACTTGCCGATCGCGGCGGTGGCTTCATTGATGGCGACACAATCGCCTCGGCGCAAACTTACGATGTTGCCCTGTTAGCAGTTAGTGCATGGCTTGATGGTGTCGATATTGTCCTTGAGTCGGGTCGTCCTGCCTTTGTGTTAGCCCGTCCACCGGGGCATCATGCCCGCGCCCACTCAGGTATGGGTTTTTGTATTTTTGGGAATGCGGCGATCGCGGCGATGTCAGCTTGCGATCGCCTAAATCTTGATCGCGTCGCCATCCTTGATTGGGATGTGCATCACGGCAATGGCACACAGGAAGCAGTATGGAATCGCCCTGACATTGCCTATGTGTCTACACATCAAGCACCGTTTTATCCGATGACAGGTCGCCAAGATGAAACGGGAGCGCACAGCAATATTTTGAATATCCCGATGCGATCAGGTTCTGCGATCGCAGAATATTTGCCAGTGTTTGAAAATCAAATCATGCCATTTTTGCGAAATTTCAACCCCGATTTATTGATCGTCAGTGCAGGGTTTGATGCTAATGCCGATGATCCTTTAGCAAGTATTTTGCTAAAACCAGAGGATTTTGGTGTTTTTACAAAATTGTGTTTAGAATTAACCCCCAAAATATTATTTGGTTTAGAAGGCGGCTATGACTTCGATAGCCTTTCGCGATCGGTGATCGCTGTAATTGAGCAATGCTTATAAAAAAAGAGAGCCGCAAAGCGGCTCTCTTTTTTTACTAATGGACGCATCGCGTCACTATAGTTTTTTAACCTTCTTTGTTGATGAAAGGCAATAGCGCAACAACGCGAGCTTGTTTAATCGCGGTTGTCAAAGCACGTTGCTGCTTTGCGGTCAAACCTGTAATACGACGGGGGAGAATCTTGCCACGCTCGGTGATGTACTTACGCAGTAATTCGACGTCTTTATAGTCGATTTTGGCAGCAGGCGCGATCGGCGATAGGCGCTTGCGATAAAAAGAGGAGTTCATTGCCATGATGGGATTATGCGGTTTTTGTTAGTTGGATTAAAAGACTATTTGATTTCTTTGTGAACGGTGTGAGAGTTGCAATGAGGACAGAACTTTTTGAGTTCTAATCTTGCGGTTGTATTACGACGATTTTTCATAGTCGTGTAACGAGACACACCTGGAGATCGCTTGTTAGCGTTGGTGCGACACTCGGTGCACTCTAGCGTAACAACGAGACGAACACCCTTGTTTTTAGCCATTTTTTTAGTTGTGAGATTACTTAAAAGTGCGATCTACAATTGTTACACAAAACTAATCAAAAGCCCAATTTAAATTTCAAAAAAAATCCCGAAAACAAATCAAACAGAGCTGTCCTATCCAATCCCCCATAAACAGCAACCATCTATAAAAATTAATTAGCTAAAGACTCAGCCAGCTAAAGACTCAGCCAGCTAAAGACTTGTGCAACCGTCAGATCTAAATCTATTCCTGTTAAAACTGGTAAGCGATCGCTATTGGTAAATTCTCTAACGCGGCGATCGCTGTCTACTACTAAAATGCTCTCATCCTCAGCATCAAGCAACCAGCCTAGCTCAGTACCATATTCCGCACAGTGCAAGAGCTTGGCTAAAACTTTCTTGTATCGCTGATCGGGAGAAAGAATTTCAATTGCCCAATCAGGATGGATTTCAAAACGGTTGGCGATGCGACCTGATGGCAAACGGGGGATTCTCTCCCAGCGAAATACGGCTATATCTGGGACGATCGCTAATCCACCAAAGACGCACCGTAACTCTGGAAATGCTTTTGCAATTTTCTGAGGTTTAGCGATTTGATTAATAGTTTCGCAAAGGTCGATCTGAAGTTGACTATGTTCCCCTTGTGGCATTTGTTTCTGAGTGATTTGTCCATGAATAAATTCAGAGGCAGGTTTCGTCTCTGGTAATTGCAAAAACTCATCTATAGTTATGGGTCTAATTGCTGTAACAGTCATAGCTTTATGCCCTATAAAACTTCTTTAATATTAACAGCGATCGCTTATCTAATCCCCCATAACCTGCGATCGCACCTCTAAAAGAATCGTTATATTACGCTGCCGCACTGAATGACAAAGAAACTAGATTCGTGAAGAGTTATACAGAATAGAATTTTATCTCGTTGTAACTTCAAATCTGTAGATCTATGCACAAGAGTGATATTTATGGTAGCAACCAAAGAAGTGTCTTTACCACGCAATTGCACCTTTAGCCCAACTGATTGGCAAGCACTTGCACCCTTCTGGTATCCCGTTGCCTTTTCCCATGAAATCACAAGTGAAAAGCCCTATGGCACGCGCCTATTAGATGAAAGATTGGTGATTTATCGAGTATCCGAT
>CASBRC010000301.1 GCA_949128015.1 Synechococcales cyanobacterium PMM_0003 | reverse complement strand
GGAGCCAGAGTCACGAAGTCCATTCCTAAACTCTATAACTAGTTCTTCTAGTTTTGCCTTGGAGATGTTGACGGTGCGGCTTATGGGGATGGTGTTGGGTGAGAAGAGGATGATTTCTAGTCGATCTTCTAAAATCAATGGATAAAGCAGTACTGATCCCTGTGGGATTTGTTGGAGATAGTCGGGGACTTTGTTGATTTCTGATTTGGGAAGTTGTTGGATTTGCTTAGCAAGTTGGCTGTTAATTTCCTTGCTATTCTCAAAGCTAACCGCTAAGAGCTTATCGCTAATTGCTTTCTCTGGTGCTAGTAGCCTCACACCTTGCGCTGATCTATCACTACCTTTGATATTTTTGAGGTAGTCTTCAAGTTCTTGGACTTTGAGGAGATCGAGGACTTGCAGGGCTTCGATGATTCAGTTTTGTTGGAGGAGAGTGTCGGCGAGGGTGCGGTAGGTCTTTAACCCCACCAACAAGGCAAAGGGAAAAAGGCAAAAGGCAAAAGTGGACAAATTTCGATGACTTCTTGCGACTCTGCATACCAAACCCTGACGCTCTGCACAGTCAATATATCACTAGATTTTCTTGGATCTCCATCTGCCCAAATTTTTTAAGCATTCATTAGACATCCTAAAAAATCTCGTAGGGGCGCAGCATTACCGCCACCATCCACGCATAACACCACAATCAGCTATTAATAATACTTCTCGCCCATAAAAAGCAGCGATCAGCTAATTGCAAAGCTAACTCATAATCATTGCGATCGACAGGCTCTGAAAATGTTGGATAACGAGAAGACACAGCATATTCAGTCAAAATTGCAACATCTCCGATTGACTCTGGAACATCAATATATTCTTCTAATAAATCAATCAGCGTTCCAATATTATGAGTTCTAGGAACAGAAACGGAGTAGTAAACAAGAATAGCCTTCAATGACTTTTCGGCAGCTTGCTGAGCGTGATAACACAGAGTTTCTAGTAAGACAGAATCGGGTAAATCAACCCGCGCTAACTCTAAATCACTTTTGGCATAAATTAGCCACTGTTCTACTAAATTGCGATCGCCTTCAAAGGACATAAACTTCTATCCCTTCCGCCAAAATTTCTTGATAAATAAGTCCTGCCGAATTTTGGTATCTTTCGAGATCGCCATCGGTTACAACAAGAACATCAAAAGGAACCCCAATATTTCTAATATTCTTGTAAATCCACTGAGCCGTATGCCTTCTATGAGTGCCTTCAGGCATCACCACCAATAGATCAATATCGCTTTCTTCACTCATAGTATTTTTCGCAACCGATCCAAACAAAATAACCCGTAATGGCTTAATTTCTTCCGCAATGCGCTTGACAAGATTACTTAAAGCTTGAGAATAATTTTTCATTATTTTAATTTTTCTCATTTGAAAGCTGATTTACGAGTTCTATTACCTGCATATCATCAAGCTGTAAAACAACCATTTTTACTGAAGATTCGATAAGGCTAACCCTATATCAGCATCATATCATTTCTTTTACAGTCGATCTATCTCTGCAAGAAACCACAAAATCTCGTAGGGGCGAAGCATTACCGCCACCATTCATGCAGATCACCGCAATCATCAAACGATAATGCGATCGCGCAAATCCTCACATTTAGATTAGATCAAAATCCACGTTTACCTACCAGTAAGGATAAAGCGATATTCCTCAAAACAGGTAATCTTTAAAAAAAATATAACCAACCCAAAATCAAAACCATCTACGAGGTGATATATTCTCTAGAAATGATCAAACCCCGCAATGATCGACAACGTTTGTAAATTCCTCGCAGAAAGCTACTCCACCGACTTTGCCAGTTGGCTACTAGGCAAACCGATCACCCTGACCAAAATCGAACAATCCGAACTCGCAGTCGAGCCAATTCGCGCCGACTCAGTAATATTTCTCGAATCAGCCGAAATCATCCTGCATATCGAATTTCAGACCGAGCCAAATCAAAACATCCCCTTCCGCATGACCGACTACCGACTGCGGCTGTATCGTAAATATCCCGAAAGAAAAGTCCATCAAGTCGTCATCTATCTCAGCCCCTCGCGATCGCACCTCGTCCATGAAACCACATTTAACCTTGACGAATTAATCCATAACTTCAACGTGATCAGACTATGGGAACAACCAACAGCAATATTTCAGCAATATCAAGGACTATTACCCTTTGCCACCCTATCCCAAACTAGCAGACCAGAAGAAACCTTAAGACAAGTGGCAAGACAAATCGAAAATATTACCGATAAGCAACTCCAAAGTAACGTCGCTGCCTCGACCGCTATAATATCTGGTATAGCCCTAAGCAAAGAAATCATCAAACGATTACTCAGGAGCGACATCATGAAAGAATCAGTAATTTATCAAGAAATATTACATGAAGGTTTAGCTGAAGGTGAGGCTAGAGGTTTAGCCAAAGGTAAAGCTAAGGGTTTAGCTGAAGGTTTAGTCAAAGGCAAGACCGAGGAGAGAAATCAAATTGCTCTCAATATGCTGAGTTCTAACATTTCTGTAGATGTCGTGGCACAACTGACTGGATTAACAACTAAGCAAGTACTAAAACTACAAAAGCTATCTAATAAAAAGTCTCAGAAACCTAAAAAGTAGTAGCGATCGCCAAAGAGTAGAGGCAATTCATGAATTTCTTCTACTCTTTGGACAAGGAACCAGTTTTTTGTAGCGTGATGGTGGTGCAAATACTGCCTACAATCCATTCCCGATCGCAAAAAATGCCGACCAATAAAATGGATGATTAAATTTATCTGATTTAATCAAAGTCACTTGCGCTCTATGCAATGCATCAGTAGGCGAGACATCACCTTTCTTGAGTTCTTTATAAAAAGCCTCCATTAG
>CASBRC010000300.1 GCA_949128015.1 Synechococcales cyanobacterium PMM_0003 | reverse complement strand
TCAAAATTACTTATTTCTGTCGGGCGCGATAGTCGTCTATCGGGCGCAGAATTAATGCAAGCGGTGATGGAGGGGATTAATTCTCTTGGTAGTCAGGTTTATGACTTTGCGATCGCATCTACACCTGCGATGTTTATGAGTACGATTACTGATGGCTTTAATTGCGATGGCGCAATCATGCTCACGGCAAGCCATTTACCCTTTAATCGTAATGGTTTAAAGTTTTTTACGGCTCAAGGTGGTTTAGAGAAAAAAGATATTACGGATATTCTTAATCTTGCGGAAAAGCAGGAATTTGAAGTATCTACGAATCTTGGCAACATTACCGAGCATGATTTTATTACTGTTTATGCGAATCAATTTGTAACTAAAATCCGTGAAGCTGTCAATCATCCTGAACATTACGAGCAGCCCCTTAAGGGATTAAAAATTATTGTTGATGCTGGTAATGGTGCGGGTGGCTTCTATGCTGATAAGGTTTTACAGCCTTTAGGTGCAGATACTACGGGGAGTCAGTTTTTAGAACCCGATGGCACTTTCCCAAATCATGTTCCCAATCCTGAAGACAAGGTTGCTATGGCTTCCATTTGTCAAGCTGTAATCGAGCATCAAGCCGATTTTGGAATTATTTTTGATACCGATGTCGATCGCAGTGCGGCGGTGGATCAGCTTGGCAATGAGCTTAATCGTAATCGTTTGATTGCCCTAATTTCGGCGATCGTTTTACAAGAGCATCCCAACTCTACGATTGTCACTGATTCGATTACTTCTGATGGACTCACCAAATTTATCGAGAAAGATTTACAAGGGGTTCATCATCGCTTTAAGCGTGGGTACAAAAATGTGATTAACGAGTCTATGCGCCTAAATCAATCAGGACAAGAATCTTGGCTAGCGATCGAGACTTCAGGACATGGCGCAATGAAAGAGAATCATTTTCTTGATGATGGCGCTTATTTAGTAAGTAAGCTCTTGATTGAATTAGCCAAGTCAAAACTCACAGGAAAATCGCTGACGGAACTAATTGCCAATTTACAGGAACCCATGGAGAGCGAAGAGTTTCGGATCAAGATTGGCGTAGAAGATTTTAAAACTTTAGGCGATCGCGTAATTAACGATTTGCAAGCATTTGCTGTCACTCAATCAGACTGGAAAATTGTTCCCAATAACTATGAAGGCGTGCGGATTTCTTGCACTTCAGTTGATGAGAATGGTTGGTTTCTATTACGTTTATCCCTACACGATCCTGTCATGCCCCTAAATATTGAGTCTAATGTCAAGGATGGAGTTAACAAGATCGCCAAAAGATTATTAGCCTTTTTCCAACCGATTGATTCCCTTGATATTTCCGCGCTTCCATAAAACAAAAGCGGCGCATCGCGCCGCTTTTGTTTAGGTAAAACTAGCAATAAAAAGACTACCAATACAGACCATACTGACCGCCCACATTGGCGATCGCAACCAAGGTAAATCGACAATATAGAACAAGCTAAATAAAAATCTCGCTGCTAAAAAAACAAGTACATAAAGTGAAGTTTTATCAGATGCAATATCACTGACATAAGCCGTGAGCGCCGCCGCCGTAAATAGTGCAAAAACCTCAAAGGAATTTTGGTGCGCCCATGTCGCCCGTTTCGCATAGTCGGGCAAGCGATCAAACATCGCTCTAGGTGAACTCATATCGTAGCCAATGCTGAGCCTCCCATAAGCTACCAGTACATAGGGTAGATACACAAGCCCTGCTGCGATCGCAATACCGTATAGCAGTATCTGTGGTGAAGAAAAAGTCAAATTCATGTTGCGTGTAACAATAGTTCAGAAAGTTTTAGGAAAGAAGAAAAAAGCTATTCATTGGATAAGGTGCAAATAATGAATCCAAACACCAAATGATTAGCATTAGAGACATCTTACCTAAAGTACAGAGTAAATCCCAAGAGAAATTTCTGATAGCAACGATATCAACGTGGCACAAATGCAAAACCCCTACATCTGGATTCTCAATATAAAAGTCGGAATCACGGATTAAGCGGATTTAAGGATTTCGCTGATTTTTATTGGACGGGACAAAAGCCTAACAGATTGAAAAATCAAAAATCCGTGTAATCCCATACTCCACTTAATCCGTGATTCAGACTTTTTCCTTGCCTTATGCCGCCGCATTTTGTTTATTGGTAGTGCGATCGCGCAGCTATCTAGAGTGGCAAGTATTGAATGTGATTTGTAAAAGTAGCGATCGCATCTCACCACATCCACTGAAGTTTTCATGATTAATATTTAGGCGATTGGTTTGATCAAGACCATGACCCGATTGACGGCATCTTGGACGAAGATTTTGAGAAACTCGTCACGGCGATTTAGTTGAAACTGACGTTGGACTACTTCAGCAATACCACCATCACCCCAATCGCGATCGCGACTGAAATATTCGATAAAACTCTTGCCAGCAATGCGCGTGAGATAAGCGGCTGTTACCGATTGGATCGTCGCTTTGAGAACTAGTCCCACCACAGTTACAGAGATTAGAGTTGTGATAATTTGAACTACGCCTTTCACGATACCGAGACTAACGAGAGTGCGAGTGAGAGAGTTTGCTAATTCTTTACCTCGATCGATATTGATTTCGCAGCCGTAAACTTTGCCGATCTCCACGACCATTTGGGCATTGATCGCCGCAGTGGCTAACATATCGACTACGGGCAGAGGCGTAGCAAAAACAACGCCAACGACGAGCCACTGGAACTTCTCAACTACTTTTTCGGCTTCCGCTTGTTGCTGTTGCGATAGCGCTTCACGGGTTTCTTCGGTTAGGCGTTGCGATCGCAATAACACATTATCGGCAACTAGTTCATCGCCTTCATAACTGAGAATATCGAGGATCCGTCCAAGTAGAGGCTGGATTTTGGGCTTAGGAGTGATCACTTCGCCAGAGTCGAGGGTGATTGTCGCAGGACTAGCCGCGATTGCCACCACATCTTCAGGCGTGATCAAATCTAAAACTCGCGATCTCAAACTAGTTTGAATGATTTCGCGATCGCTTTGAGTGAGACGATCGATTTTATTAAAAGCGAGAATTGTCCGCTTGCCAATTTCGGTAAGCGCTTTGAGAACTTCATATTCTGATCGCCGTAAATCATCATCAACGACAAACACAATCAAATCTGCTTCTGTCGCAATTTTTCTGGCTTCCTGTTCGCGATCGCTACCCAAAGCACTCGCCTCTAATATGCCAGGACAATCGGTAATTTGGATCGGTATATCTAGGCTCTGAAATTTTACAGGTGCATAAACTTTCCCTAGCTGCGTAGTTCCCATCGTTGCCCCGACTTCGCCCTTATTGGGAATATCTTGCAGAGATAAATTGAGCATTCCATTTACTAGCGAAGTTTTACCTGCGGAGCCAACCCCAAACACAACCACCCGCAATTCTTGACGGATAAAGTTCTTTTTGAGTTGCTCTGTTTGTTCAGATAGCGATCGACGCATTACCTCATCTTGGATTTGCTCAACTTGACGCTCTAGGGCTTCAAGACTATCTTGAGCCGCTTCGATCTTGTCTGTCGGCGCTTCAGGAATCGGGCGTGGCTTTGATGGCTCGGCTTGAAATAGGTGTAAATATCGCCAGAGAATGAGAAATAATCCTGCCAACGATCCGATTACTAATAGAACGACAAACCCACCTAAGATCGGTGAAGATGTTGCCACGAGTTGATAGATTTGAATAATGCGATCAAGCAGGGGAACAACGAACGAAATTACTAGACCAAAACAGCCTAGAACAAGTAGCGATCGCAACCAAGGAAATTTTCTTTTCATTAGCTTAAGATTAATTTTTTAGAGGAGATTTGGCAGCATGGCGCTTGTTCCACCATCTTGAGAAAATCTTCTCCATTTCGACCCACAAGACTAGTAACAGACTGAATCCAAAGCATAAACCAAGTTCCGAGGCAGAAAGCGCATCAGTACCGAAAAACTGTCTAAAGCTTGGTACATAGAGCAAAGAAAGCTGCAAAATCGTGGTGAAGATCACGGAAACTAAGAGATAAGGATTAGAAATAGGATTTAACTCAATTAGCAATTTGGAATCAGAACGACAGGCGAGAGCATGTCCCATCTGAGCAATACAAAGCGTCGTAAATGTAAT
>CASBRC010000299.1 GCA_949128015.1 Synechococcales cyanobacterium PMM_0003 | reverse complement strand
GTGTTACTACCTTTCCAGCGACAATAGGCGGTCGCTTCATAGTGATTTACTTCTACAGGAAAATCAAAGGGCATTGCGATCTCGTCAAACATGGCGCGATATTGATAGCTGTCAGCGTCAGGAATCCAGAATTTAGGTGATTGAATATTATGTGCAACTTTCCAAGCCCAAGATTGTTCGTGCCAATAGTCTTGATTTTTGTAGCCGCCATCTTTGACAAAATCGAGAAATTCGGCATTCGTAATTAGATATTTACTGGCTTGGAAAGTCTGCACATTCACAGTGCGATCGCCATATTCAATATCCCAACCGTAGGTATTTGAATCTTGCGGTTTACCAAGTCGCACCGCGCCGCCCATAACTTCGATCATCTCATTAGTCTTGGTATAGCCATTGGCGGGAGCATATTGCCAACTTTCAGGACGTTGCAGTTTATCAACAGGCAACTGGCGAATTAACATTGATGAGGTTTCGATATGAATATATTGATGCTCGATCGCCATCATTAAAGCCCAGAGTGGATGCTCTTGATTGATTGGCAATGCGATCGCAATGCTATTGATGAATTCGCTAATTCTGTCATACACTTTCTGGCGATACTGCCAAACATCTTGAACTTCGACTTGCCGAAGTCCATCAAAAATACTCGCAATTTCATCAGGTTTTTCTGGATCAACACCGATTTCAAACAGAATTTCAAAATGAGGATTGAGACGGTGATTTAATAAACTAATTTGAATTAATTTGTTGATATAAAAGACAGCCGAATGTCCTAAATAAAAAATCAGTAAATTGCGTAATGGATCGGGATTTAGATAAAAAGTTTCAGGATTAACTAAACTTTTCATTAAGCTATCTTCGATTTGCCAAGCGTGTTGAAAATAGGCAAGTATGTCTTTGCGATCGCAACGGTGAAGATTTGGTGGTTGCATAATTTAAAAGGTTGAAAGAATTTTAAGCCCCTCTCCCTTTGGGAGAAGGGTTTGGGGTGAGGGATTTTAAACTTGACAAAGAACTAAGCCAAACCACTGTTGGGGATCTGTCCAGATTTTGACTGTTTCTAAACCTTGCGATCGCAGTTGTGCTTGGATTTTTTCTAAATTAAATTTGCGCGAAATCTCAGTAAGGATACTTTCGCCTGATTGAAACGGAACTTTTAGATCGAGAATATCCAGAGATACTTGATGAGCTGATTTGGCATGTAAATACATTTCAATTTGACAATCAACCTCGTTATAAATTGCTTGATGCTTAAATAAATCGAGATCGAAATTGCCTTGAAAGCGCCAATTTAAATGAGCAAGCATATTCAAATTAAAAGCAGCCGTTACTTCTTGACTATCGTTGTAGGCAGCTTCAAGAATTTCTTTGGGCTTTTGCAAATCGATTCCTAATAAAAAATAATCGCCTTTGGTTAGGGCATGGGAAGCCTCGTTTAAAAAACTATTAGATTCTGCTTGATTAAAGTTGCCAATCGAGCTACCTAGAAAGAAAATCATTCGCGATCGCAAATGATTTTTGCCTAGATGAAGTAGCGCTTCTTGATATGTACCAATCAATCCCTCAATATTAAGATCGGGATATTTTTGTTGTAAATCTAAGACCGTAGTTTTAAGAATGCCGCCGCTTACATCGATGGGAATATAGCTAAAAGCATCGGGTATTACTTCCGTTAATAAATTAGCTGCCTTTTGATAAGCACTTAATAAATAGCGGGTTTTCGTAGAGCTACCACTACCTAATTCTACTAATTCACATGAACCTGTAATTGCGACAATTTCATCGGCATATTCCTTGAGAATCCATGCCTCAGTACGGGTGGGATAATATTCGGGCAGATCGCAAATCTGCTCAAATAATTCTGAGCCGCGATCATCATAAAAATATTTTGGTGGTAGGATTTTAGGATTATTTTGTAATCCTTGAATAACATCGTGACCATCTTTTTCAAAATTTTGATCGGTCGATGAATTATGGTGATGAAGTATTTGTAAATGCTTAACTGTCATGCTCGGATTTTGATTTGTTTATCTCTATACGATATCGCCGTAGGGGCAATTCATGAATTGCCCCTACGGTTGATTCTAAATTTCGGGCGGATTCAGTCTTGCCATCACCCAAGTTACATAAGTACCGATGGGACTCCAGAGTAAATATGGTACTAATAGCCATCCTGCTAGGCTAGAAATTTGCCAAACTTGGGCTGTTAAAACTATTCCTAATATAAAACCGATCGCACCTGCGATCGCACCTGCTCTGACATTACGCAAACGGGTCATCACTGGGGTATAAGACAAAATTGCAAATTCAACGATCGCATAGCTTGCCATGAGTAACCAAGTGTTAAGCGTTGCGGGTTGAGCAATCCATAGTGCAGATGCCGAGGTAATACCACAAAGAAAGATAAAAATCCAGATAACGGGAATGGCTTTCTCAAACGTTAGCCATCGGGGACGGCGCAATCGCATGAACCATTTGTAGTCGCTAGGAAAAAGCTTGTTAAAGGCAAAACCTCCTCCAAATGAGGCAATCGAGATCGTTAACCAAGCTGTAATCATCTTTATCTCCGATCTTCAATCAAACAACCATCGGCACAACTACCTTGGTTATTATTTCGAGCATTTTCTAGCTCTTTTTGGTATTGCTGACGTTTTGCAATGATTGTTTTAAGATTGCCTCGACCTGTAAGCAAGAGGCGATAGTCTGCCCAGATTCCATAAAGAGCATCGGCTAAGCCACCAACAAGCGGTAATTTCGTAATTGCATAGATCCAACCAATGCCAAG
>CASBRC010000298.1 GCA_949128015.1 Synechococcales cyanobacterium PMM_0003 | reverse complement strand
GAAAGAAAGTACCCTTTAAAATATGTAAGTCGGACTTACCCCCTTTAATTCCCCCTTGGAAAGGGGGAAAACCAGAAATCTTGTTCCCTCCCCTTTGCAAGGGGAGGGTTAGGGTGGGGTAAATTCTTTGATGGAAATCTCCTAAGTTTGCAGCGCCTACGGCGCTGCAAACTTAAAACTCGCTTTTTGATTAAAGAAACCAGCCGTAGCTGTGTAAACCCTTACCGAGAAGATTTACGCCTAGATAACAAGTCCACACGACTAATAGCCCAATACTAGCCAAAATCGCAGGTTTACGACCTTGCCATCCTTTAGTAATGCGCGTATGCAAATAAGCCGCAAATACTAACCATGTGATCAAAGACCATGTTTCTTTCGGGTCCCAACTCCAGTAAGAACCCCATGCTTCGTTTGCCCAGACACCGCCAGCGATGATCCCAATCGTCAGCAGGGGAAATCCTAGCCCGATCGCTCGATAGCTAAGATTGTCCAAGGTTTCGCCAATGGTGAGACGGCGTAAAGATAGTGGCTTGGTTTGAGGGGTGATTGCGGCGGTGATAGTTGCCGTATTGCCTGAAGTTACAAGACTGCCCATGCTTTCTACAGCAAAAGCAGCAAAAGGAACAGATGCTAATTTCTCGGAATCATCATCGGCAACACTGCGGAAATTTGTGCCGAAGGAACTGCCCTGTAACACCACATCTTGACCGCGTGTAACGATCAAGAATGCGATCGCTAAAATGCTACCTGTCATCAAAGCGGCATAGCTAAGCAGCATGACGCTAACATGCATCATCAACCAGTTAGACTTTAGCGCAGGTACAAGTGGCTCTGAGGCTTGCATTCCCGAAGGAAGGGCAATGGCGGCGAAGGCAGTAATTCCCATCGCCAGAGGTGAGGTGAATGCGCCAACTAGACGCTTAGCGTTGTCGTTGGCGCTCTTATTACCGATGCGATTAATTACGATGTGCATGGTGGTAATGCCCCATGCTAAGAAAAATAGCGATTCGTAAAGATTGCTCAGTGGGAAATAGCCTGCATCAATCCAACGCGCTGCCAGCAATGTAGCAATGCAGAGATTTGCGATCGCCATACCTGCATTACCAAGCGATCGCAAATATGGCAAGTTGGGGAAAGCGACATGTACCCAAAAAATGAGCATGGTCACAAAAAGGACAGCAAATGACGAGTTATCCAGTAAGTTCTGAAGCGCGACGAGTTGCATTCAGGCAATTCTCCAGCAATTTTGAAAGGGTATTATAATTTGATTTTTAAAAGAGCATATCCTATGCGCTTCTATTGTATCGCAATCTCTCGTAGAGGTAATTCATGAATTACCCCTACCCATAAAACCCAAAGAGTAGGTTACGCCGTAACCTACTCTTTGGGTTTTATGTCCTGACAGCTATAATTTTGCTTATGACTTTAAATTATCGATCGCTTCCCGCGCAATTACCTAACCCCGATGCACTTGGTGCGATCGTCGCACTACATGGCTGGGGTTCAAACTGTGATGATTTGATCTCGCTTGCGCCCCTTGTGGGACTCCGCAATTATCAATGGATTTGTCCAGAAGCTCCCTTTAACCATCCAACGCCCAATGGCAAGATGTGGTACGACTTGCAAAGTCTTGATACCGAGGGTTTAGCCAAAAGCTGTGAGTTGCTTAGTCAATTTCTTGAAGGTTTACCCGCTATGACAGGCCTCCCCTTAGAGAAAACATTTTTGTTAGGGTTTTCGCAAGGTGCGGCGATGACCTTAGACGTGGGGTTAGTATTTCCATTAGCAGGACTGATTGCCCTGAGTGGATATTTGCATATTACTGAAGAAGAATTAAAAGAACTTGATGGGAAGTCATTTCCGCCGATTTTGATTGGTCACGGTACACAGGATACAGTTGTTCCTATCGGTGTAGCGCGTAATACAAGGGAAATGTTCGAGCGTTTAGGTATACCCGTGGAATATGAGGAATACGAAATGTCCCATGAGATCCGTCCCGAAACTTGCGATCGCATTCAAGCATTTGTCTTAGAACATCAAAGCAAATAGAAACAAAAAAGAACACGGCGTGTCCTTTTTTGTTTCTATTTGCTTTGATTTGTTTTTATTTGTTTGGCGGCTAGTCAATTTCTGATATGACAGTGTATTGTTAAGATCGAAATATGCGTTTATGTATAAGGAGATATTATATGAATCTTTCAGATACTCAAGTTCTTACAGCCTTGGTAGTTGCACTGTTCCCAGCAGTATTGGCAGCTTTGCTAGGCTCTGCTCTTTCCAACTCCTAGTCTAATTCCTAGTCCTCATCCATCTATTTTTTTACAGCCTAGAGGTTGCGAATGGTTGCCAAACGAGACTTATCTCCGCGTTTTTCTCCGCAAGTACCGAAACAAACCCTGCGATCGCAAGGTAGTCAGTACGGGCGAAGTGATGTCGTGAATATACATTCGCGCAGCAACCATTCTGCCTCTGCTGGCAATGCGCCATCGGCAAATGCTTACAGTGCGGCAGTTGCTCAAAACGTCCAGCGCAAAAAAGAGAAATTTTGCCGTGCTAAAGCAACTGAATCCATCATCGTCATCGCCGTTAATGTCGCTTTGTCTATCGTGGCGATCGCTGCGATCGCAAAGCTACTCCCCTATCAATCATCACAAAAAGATCGCCTCGATGAGATTACAACAGAGGTAAACTCGGTCGAGCAACGTGTAAACGGGCTGCGTGAAAAACTGCCCCAAACTTTAAACTCTGGCAAGTCTCAAGAAATGCTCCTGAGAAAGCAAGGCTGGATTAAAAATAATCAAATGACGATTAAGCTACTCGATCCAACCGAAGTCGCTACTCCGAATACTGATGGCATAATGCCGACTACTACGACTGCTCAAAAATTCAATAATCGCCAAAATCCATAGCTAAAAGAGGCAACGCTAAATGTCGCCTCTCAAGGAGCCATATCACTTGGTACTCGGTTCTTATTTATGACGTTCTAGCTCAATTAACCGAATTGCTAATAAAATCTCAGCTAGCATCCTCTGCCAAGCATAATACCAACCCGCCCATCCGTCCAAAATCCCACCTTTGAGAATTAGACAATAAAGCAAAATGACAATTGGTGCGATTACTTTTTGTTTACGAATGCGATCGCCAAAACTTAATTCTCCTTTTGGTGTTGCCAATAATTTCTTGGCTTCAATTAATAAATAGCGATCTTGAGACTGTAACCAACGACTTAATGATTTGCGATCGTCATGACTTATATATCCCGCTAAGTACCCATAATCCCCAGCAACTTGGACTCGATGAGCATGTCCATCTTCAACATAAACAGCTTTGTCTTTGCGGTAAAAAACTTTGCGCGGCGGTAATAGAGTGCCGCGTAGCGGTTTACCAAATACACAATATTTGAATTTAACAAAGTAAGCATCTTTAGTTAGCCGATCGGGTAATGAATGTAACTCTTCAATCAACTCTTTACTAAGAATATAATCAGCATCTAATGAAAGCACCCACTCAGTCTGAACTTGATCCAGTCCATAATTGCATTGTCCTGCAAAATGATCGAAGTGGCGTTGAAAGACTTCCACTTGCGGATAACTAGTCACAATTTCTAGCGTTGCATCATCACTAAAACTATCAATTACAACAATTCTTTTTGCCCAAGTTAAACGCTCCAATGTCCGTTCAATGTTTGCAGCTTCATTATAAGTAAGGATTAACGGCGTAATTTGTTCTAGCATATTTACCTATCTTAGGGACGAGCGCGAAAATAAAGTACCAACTATCTATGAGACTGGCTTCGATAATTCGGCAGGCTCATCACAGCGCTCCGCTCAGCCATCGATGGCTGAGCGGAGTCGAAGCCATATCACTTGGTACTCTAATTTATTGCTGCCCCCTTAGTAGGAAAATAT
>CASBRC010000297.1 GCA_949128015.1 Synechococcales cyanobacterium PMM_0003 | reverse complement strand
GTTAATGCTGGTGGTGTGAACGTTGAGTGGAAATTTGCTAAGGGTATCGCTGTATTCGGTCGCTACGGCTTTGGTACACTTGACAACCGTGGTGCTTTTGCTACTGGTCCTAATCTTCCTAGTGCTCCCTTCACGTCCTCACTTGGCACTACAAATAATCCATTAACTACTAACTTGAGTCCTCAAACTTGGATGGCTGGTTTCGCATTCCCTGACTTGTTCAAGGAAGGCGCAATGGCTGGTGTTGCAGTTGGTCAGCCTTTCATCGAAAGTCAAATCGGCAACTCAACTCAAACCAACTTGGAATTGTTCTACAACTTCCCAGTCACCAACAATATCCGTATTACTCCTGATGTTCAGGTTGTTTTCAATCCTAACAACTTATCTGGAAGAACGGTCTACGTTGGTACTTTGAGAACTGTATTCTCGTTCTAATATCGAATTAGACTCAAACAAAAAAGGGGACGCAATGCGTCCCCTTTTTTGTTTTAAATGATTATAGAAGCATCACAGCGTAGGGGCTTAGCATTTGCGCCACCATGCCTATACTCACCACCGAAATCACGATCCGCAAATGCTAAACCCTCTTCATTCATTTGCAATCAATTGTCCCTGCGTTGCAAGGCTTGGGCGAAGCATTCCCCAATCAAGGGAATCTGAAAATTCATGAATTGTGATGGGAATGCTTCGCCCCTACGGGATTTTGGTATTTTATTTTTACTTGATGCCAATTAAGGCTTTTGCCATTGGGAAATAGGTTGCCCATATTTTAGGATCGGGGCGGCTTGCCCAGTCGCGACGGGAGACGATCAATTGCAAGATGATAGCTGCTTGATCTTGATTGAGATTTTGAGCAGTGACTTTGATCGATACATCTGAGATCAACACATCACGATCGAATGTACGCTGAGCCGCCGATCGCGCTAGTATTTCCGCCTTGCGAGTCATCACCGTAAACCCCTCATCTTGATTAACCAATAGCCGAATATCCACCTCACGACGCTCTGCGAGTGCAGCCCCAGATATTGCTAAGGTTGATAAAGCTGCGATCGCAGAAACAAGTAAGTAGTTAGTTAATTTACGAAATGGCTGAGCCATAAAGCCAGTCGGAGAAACATGCGATTCATTTTTCATAGTCATCTTCGCCAGAAACTCACAAAAAAAATTGGAGGAAACTCGTCAAGATATTAGCAAAAAACTGGGAAAGATGTGTGCTATTGTCTGCTAACAAATTTGGATTTAGAGTTTAGCTCATTTAAGAGCCAATTTGCCTACCAATTTTGGTATTAATGATTAAAAAAATGCGATAGTCCGCATCTTAGCCTAACTAAATTAACTTTATCTGTCGTTATGGAGGTCTTGAAGGGGGCGTTATGTCAAAAGTTCTGATTAGTAATTTGATCGATCAAATCAATACGTTGCTGAGCCGCCCAGTGGGATCAGTATCAAGGAAGCCATCTCCAGATACTATTCACCAGAGAGAGCAGCTAAAACAGTTGCGATCGCATCTCGAAAGCTTAACTGATGATGCACATTTGGGTAATTTAGAGCAGCAATATCAGGCTTTAGTAACGCGCTTACAAAGTAATAGTTATGCTAATCATGATTTAAGTAACGAAAAGTCTAATCAAAATGACGCAAAAATAGCAGAATCTACGACAGACAAATTTAAAACAGATAAACTAGAGACATTGCCACCCCTATTAGTTAGCCCAGTAAGCAACTTATTTGGCGCTGAATCTTACTTGACAAAGGAGACTAGCATAATGACGAATGGCACACCTGAACCCAATTCTACATTTGTCAACGATCGCATGATTGCTTCGCTTCAGCAAGCAATCCAACAGACATTGCAACAGGTTGTCAAAGAGTCAGTCCAGCAATCGGTGCAGCAAGTAGTCAGTCAAACTCTTGCTGTCGAAAGAGCGCTGATGGTAGGAGAAATTTCGGCAAATTTAAATAAAATTGTTGAATCGCAGCAGCGATCGCAAATAAGCCAAGAATTAATCACTTTAAATCAACAAAAACAAAAGTTAAACGCGGAAATATCGCAGCTAGAATCCGATCGGGTAACTTGGATGAGACAGTTCCAAGAGTTTCAAGCGACTCAACAGGATGCCTTAGATCGATCTTTAAGCTCAGCTAATAACTACACTCGCGATCGGGTTTCTGACTCGGTTACTACCGCTAACCCACTGACAGAGCCACCTCAAGAGGAATTTGTAAATAAAGTACAGGAGCAAACCGATCGTTTTTTGCTACATCTAGATGAAATGTTTAGCACAACATTTCGATCGCTAGAGCAGGAAATCGAGGGCTATCAAACATCGATTGTCGCTAAGCTTGGTCATATGGAAACCCTAGAGCAGAAGGGTGAGGCACTAATTAATGCCTTAGTTGATCGTATTAGCCAACAGGCTCTTGAACAGCCGCAGGATTTGGCAGAAATGGCTCTGTCAGATGCAAATAATATATTGCCTGAATTACCAGATGATATTCCCAGTCGATATCTAGAAACTTTTACAGAACCTGCTGATGAAAATCTGATCAATGCTTTATTAGCAGGCGATGAGTTTGGCGAAGCGATCGCCGAAGTAAAACCATTTGAAGAGTCAACTATTGAAGTTGAGAATCTTGAAATTATGGCAAGTCCTTTGGAGGAAGAAATTAATAGTGAGGAATTATTATCCTCAGAGCCAATTGTAGAAGTGCAGGCTGAGCCATTAATTGATTTAGCGAACTTCGGCACAAGTATTATTCTCGATCCTCAAAGTGCGATCGCAGCTCGTGAGTTAAATCCTGATTTTGATTTGGAAGCGGCTACCCAAATCGTTGAGAGATTTGATATGCCACGAACTCGCATGGAAGGGAATGAAGAAGATAACGACCTTGACATACTCGCTTTAAATTTTTCTACGGACAGCGTGATCAGTGAATCTGGAGAATCAATTGATGATCCTGAACTTTTGCAATGGTTAGAGGATAGTAATAATCGTCCTAGTCCAACTGCAAATATTGCTGAAATTTCTCCTGACGAGGATTTATTGTCGTGGTTAGGGAACGAAGCGCTCGACATGGCTAAGCTACCTATTCCACAGGAATCCCAATCGCTAACATCTAATAGCTTAATATCTGATCTAGAAGTCTTTAATATTCCTCAAATTGCCTCTATTTCATCTCCTGATGTTAATTTTGATGCAAGCAAAGAGAATAATATAGAATCTAAGATCGAACAATTCTTGAATGATGCTAATAGCGATCAAGCTGCTGATTCTGAAGAATCATTAATTCTATTGACGAGTAAAAATATTGATGATTATGTCTTTCCAGAATGGGAAGATTCATTGGTAGATGATCTTAATTCTGACCTACAGCGACTTGATGCTGGGATTGGATCAGATTCACATATCTCTGCTAATCTTGATCAATTTATCCGTAATACTCCGTATGCTTTAACCAATTGGGAAACTGATGAGTCGCAAGCCTATCCGACAATCATTGAGGTTTCAGCTCAAGAGCCAAACGTTGAGAATATTAATCCTAATCCACAAGTTAATCTACAAGTTAATCCACAAGAATCCATAGATGTCTTCGAGATTCCACCGATTATTGAGAATCCCAACACCTTATTTATCGATCAATTTGCTGACTCCTTTATTGATCATGATGACCAGTCAGAAATTGTTGTAGATATTGCTAATTTGCAGTTATCGCCTTTTACTGCCGAATCTAGTGATGTCCCTGAAATTTTTGATGATCCTGATTCTCTGTTTGATATAAAGACGGAAGATCAGATCTCAGAAAGTGGATTTATTCGTTCGTCCAACTCATTATCTAATTCAGCTCTGGCTGTCGATGACATGGATGCAATTTTTGCGGAAGTAATTGCTGAGAATGCAGCTAAATACTCACAAACGACTCCGTTTGCGGCTAGTGATGAACTTGACGATCTGTTTTTGCGATCGGCTGAAACTACTAATCAAAAGACAATCATAAATACAAATCTAGAAACAAATCTAGAAACAAATCTAGAACGAGATGATGAAAGTGAGCTTGATACACTTTTGTTTGGTTTAGATTCTGCGACTGAATTAGAAGAAACTGATACAGTTATGCAAGACATAACCAAAGAAGACCACAAGGGGATTGATGTTGGTGCAGAGACCATGCAAGAACCTCTTCCTTTTCCTGAATCAATAGAATCTATTGAAGAACAATTAGATACAATTTTGCAAGGCTTTGCTCAAGAAAGGGGAGTAGATTTTGCATTTAATACTAACTCGTTAGAATTATCCGCAGATGAGTTTTTTGCTTCTTTAGAATATGACAATTTGAATAGCTTTGCAGATACGGTCGAAAAGAATCCCCCACCAGAACTTCCGATAAAAGTATTGCCAGAAGTAGCACCAGATGCGATCGCAGATTTCATTGATTTAGAGATTAATGCTGAAGATGAGCAAGAAGACTTATTGCTTAATGAGTTTGCGGATGCTCCAAGTAATGCTGCTGATAATGTTGCCGATAATGACTGGGATAACTTATTAAGAGATTTGAACTCATTTAATTTTAATGAACCATTACTTGATGAGCGCCGTGAGCAACTTGGGCTTTCTTCGGTAGCACCAATTAGTGACACTAGTGAAAATGTCCTTGATATTGACTCACTCGTATTGGAATCCCAAAGTGTAGCCCTAATTCCCGCCCCTCCTAAAAAAGAAGTTTATAGTCTCGATGATACTTGGATTTTAGGAATTGACTTTGGTGATACAGCTATACGGGCGAGCTTGCTTAATGCTGATACTGGTCGAGTATATTCTTTATATTTTGATGACGCTGACGAGATGCCTTGCAAAATAGTTTGGAATGCAGATCATAGCTTCGATGATCCGATCGCAAAAGACATTCGGGTAATCACCAAGCGATCGCAGAATGCTGGACTAGAAAATGACGAAGTTGCGATCGCTCATTTCAAACAATTTCTAAAACTAGGCTTACCCTATCGCGGCGTAAGTGCTTGGCAACCAATCATTCAATGGTCTGCTCCCTGTCAAGTGAGTCTGCGTTGGTTGATTGCCGCACTCAAAAATCTACTAGAACAAATCCAAACTAGGGCAAACCATCCGAAGCTTCCTGATGTTGGTTTGATTTTGCTGAAGCTCAGTGGCGTTGTCTTTGGCTATCCTGCTAACTGGTCAGATACTTATATTCTGAATGTTCGTGAGGCTATTCTGAAAGCTGGACTAGTTAGCCAAGCTGAACAAGTGATGGCTGTCGATCAGGCGATCGCTCCAGTTTTATCGTTGCTTCATGATCGGAAAATCGATCATGAAATTACACTTTTAATCGATGCAGGGGCAGTTACGACGAGTCTCTGCCTGACTAAGGGACTTAGTGCTGTCAAAGATCGTTCTAAGCTGCATATTCGGAGCCTCGACTATGCGGGTATTAGCCTCAGTCAAGATATTGTCGTCCAACTGTTCTATCCTCACTGGCAGTTAATTACTAATCCCAATCGTCATCTCTGTAATTTCGATCAACTCAGCTTGCCTGAAATTGGCGCTTCTGCACCCCAACAACGCATTCTCCTTCAGCAATATTTATTAAGTTCTGCTATTGGTCAACAAATGTTGGATCTTGCCGAACGAGTTAAAGTCACTTTTGGAAGAGATGTGGGGATTGATAGCTGTAATGAAGATTTGATGGGACAACCGATTGTGGTCTTCCGTCGTGAATTAGAAAACTTGATTTTGCAACCATTCATCCAACGCATTAATCGCGAACTCAATACGATTCTCAGTAATGCAGGAATTCTTGGTGAAGATATCCATCAAGTTTTGTTGCTTGGTAGCACGATGCACATTCCTTTGCTATCGCGTTGGTTGGCGCAAAAACTACCCAATGCCAAGATTGATCCTTTGGCTACATCTGTTGTGGCAAATGGTTTAGCTGTATCTCCTCTCTATCCTAATTTGCAAGATATCGCCCGTCAGCAATATTCTGATTACTTTCTCTTGCAAGAGATTTGCCGCCTTAACCTGACCCAATCGGTTAATCCCAATCAACTTCTTCAGCAATTGCAGATGCGCGGGATTAATATCAAAACATGTCGCGATCGCATTTTGAGTATTTTGCAAGGTGATTTGCCCGAAGGTTTATTCCCTTGGCAAGAACCAGAAAGCGCAATAATTTTGGAAGATCCAACTCTGAGCAGTGACCTCTTTACAGGGCGTTTATTCGAGCTAGAAACCGATGGGACTTATCAGCCAAATGTGGCTAAGTTCCAACAGTTGCGGGTCTATTTACAGGCGATTATTGGCAATATGAGCCAGACACTGAACGAGCCGCTAGTTTTTCCTGAAATAAAAACCATGGCGATCTCTAAGTAACGTGAGTTCGGGTTAAGGTTTTTCCCTAAAAGCCCAGCCAACCAAGAACTCAAGTTCTTGGCTCAAAGCTAAAGTCAGTTAAAACTGACTGAAATACTTCTCAAAATAGCTCTTAACCCGTTTCAACGGGTTTAAGCTTGGTAGAGTCGAGGGAGGCTATTATGCCTCGCCCCTCTCTTTTAGATCTGGACGTGCGCGTTTCCGTGCATCCAGCTCCCGACATTCTTGGCTAACGATTTCTCGCTTAGGCTTTTGCT
>CASBRC010000296.1 GCA_949128015.1 Synechococcales cyanobacterium PMM_0003 | reverse complement strand
TGTCGCTATGACTGCCGATGTAATGCCTGAAATTCGCCAAGCTTGTATAGATGTAGGTATGAATGATTACATCAGCAAACCAATTAATATCCAAGAAATCATCCGCATAGTTTCATCTACAGCTATTGCCAAAAGCGTTGAGATATAAATATTATGAGTGGCAGGGCTTTGCCCTGCCACTCATAATATTTAATTATTTATTAATTTATGACAGTACTTACCCATCCTAATGATGTCTATATCCTTGCTCAATGGCTAGCAGGTGATCATAGTAACTGGGAACAGGCGATCGAAAATCCACCATTTTTTGCCCATATTCGCGTCGGTATTCGTGCCTTACCCAATCCGATCACCGATCATGGCGTATGGCTATTTCTCGAACAAGCCTACGACTACGAGCTAAATCATCCCTATCGCACCGCCGTATTACACATAATCTTTCAAAACGATCGCATTGAAATGATCAACTATCGGATCAACAATGCAGAAACTTTCTTTGGTGCTAGTCGCGATCGCGATCGGCTGAAGGTACTAGATGCTAATGCGATCGCCCAACTAGATGGCTGTACCCAATGGGTGTATCGCGCCGATCAACATACTTTTAAAGGCGCAGTTGAGACTGGCAAAAAATGTTGCCTCAATCGTAAAGGTGTTGATACCTATCTGGAAATCGAGTTTGAAGTTACCGAAAATACCTATAGCAGCCTCGATCGCGGCTATGACATCGTGACCGATGAACGGGTGTGGGGTTCGATCGCAGGAGCCTTTCAATTTACTAAAAAATTCAGCTTTAGCGACGAAATTTCTTTACTCTCTACTCCTTAAGGTATAATGACCTCCTGTGTGAGCATTAATTAAGGTGTAATTTGAAAGTCCTCGTAGTTGGCAGTGGCGGTAGAGAACACGCCCTAGCTTGGAAACTTCTGCAATCTCCCAATATCGATCGCGTCTTTTGCATTCCCGGAAATGGCGGCACGGCAACCATGCCAAATTGCCAGAATGTTTCCCTAAGCATCGACGATTTTGAAGGGATTTTACGGTTTGCCCAAGTCCAAGGAGTTGGGTTTACGATCGTTGGGCCAGAACTGCCCTTAGCACTTGGCATTGTTGATTATTTTCAAGCTGCTGAATCTTTGATTTTTGGTCCAACTCAAGAAGGCGCACAGATTGAAGCTAGCAAGTCTTGGGCAAAGGCGCTCATGGCTGAAGCAAATATTCCCACCGCCGCCAGTGCCACATTCCAAAGCCTCGAAGCCGCTCAAGCTTATGTGCAAGGGCAGGGCGCACCAATCGTGATCAAAGCTGATGGCTTAGCTAGTGGCAAAGGTGTCACCGTGGCGATGACTGTCGAAGAGGCTACCGAAGCAATTGATCGCATCTTCGCAGGACAATTTGGCTCCGCAGGCGAAACCGTGGTGATCGAAGAATTTATGGCAGGACAAGAAGTATCAGTTCTCGCGGTCACTGATGGTAAAACTATTCGTCCCTTAAGCCCTGCTCAAGATCACAAACGTCTCGGTGATGGCGATACGGGACCAAACACAGGTGGCATGGGAGCCTATGCCCCTGCGCCGATCGCTACGCCTGAGTTGATGGCAAAAGTGCAGACTCAAGTTTTAGAACCTGCGATCGCAGCTTTGAGAGCCAGAGGTATTGACTATCGCGGTTGTCTCTATGCGGGGTTAATGATTACACCCGAAGGTGAACCGAAAGTCGTGGAGTTTAACTGTCGATTAGGAGATCCTGAGACTCAAGCGGTATTGCCATTACTGGATACCAATCTTGATGATTTATTACTAGCCTGCGTCGAAGGCAGATTGGCGAATTTTCCGCCAATTAAATGGAAAAAACAGTCGTCTGTATGTGTGGTGGTGGCAGCAGGCGGATATCCAGACAAAGTTGAAATGGGGCAGTTTGTTACAGGTATTGGCAAAGCTGAAGATAATGGGGCTTTTGTATTTCAGTCAGGGACAAAGCTCAAAAATAATGCTCTGGTTACTAATGGCGGTAGAGTGCTTGGGGTTACAGCGTTAGGTGACGACATTCAGAAAGCGATTACTAATGTCTATAGCGCTGTTGAGTTTATTGCGTATGACGGTATGTATTACCGCAAGGATATTGCGAGCAAAGCAATTTAACCTCATCCCCCAACCCCTTCTCCTTTACAAGGAGAAGGGGAGCTAAATTTTGTCTTGTTCCCCTCTCCTTTGCAAGGAGAGGGGCTAGGGGTGAGGTTTTTAATCAGCCATACTGAGATTTACGGTAATCGTCAATTTCAGGGAAGAGTCAGTATTTGAATCATGGATTTGCTGCCAATGGTGATTAGTTGGACGATCGCCAATTGGCTCAGTCAAAACCCGTGATAGTAATTGCAACAGCTTAGAAGCCCCATTACTGATCTCCTGACTAAATGACTCGGTTGCGATCGGTGAATTTACAGGTGCAGAAATTGCTGAAACCATCTGCGAATTAATAACAGATTGATAATTCCCGTTAGCATTAGGATTGGCAGTAAGAGCGCGATTGCTATAACGGCGCAACACCACTTGCAAATTATTTTTAGTGACGCGATCGTCAAAAGCTTCTGACAGTAATTGCCATAGTTTGTAACCGACATCGCGAATATACGCTGCATCATAACCAGCCTTCTCAGCAATTTCTGAATAGGTCTTGCCCTCCCAAGTCTGGCGAAAAATAGCCTCTTGAATTGTGCTGAGGCTCTTATTTCCCAAAACAGAATCTACGATATTGAGTGCGTCTTCAATAGTCATCTTTTTCCTCACAATCCATTAATTATTTGTATCTAGATAGTCTCTCTAAAAAACTAGCGAGTCAAAATGTCTTTAATAATATTTTGATTCTAATTATTGAGTCTTAAGCGGGAACTTACTAACTAAATCTCCATCTAGTTAGTCATAATTAGGCAAACAAACAAATAGTTTGTACTCAACACATTCACAAATACCTTGCCCAAATAATTTCCCAATTTAATAATTAGAATTTCTTACTCAACTCACAATTACTCAACACCCATCCGTTAAACTCGCAAAAAGTTTTAGAGATCAACCCAAAAATCAATACAGATAACAACGTAGAAAACAAAATGTTTTGTGTGTTGTTTCTGTTGACACAGCTAAGTTAGCACAGTTTATTTAAACTGGTTATGTAAGGTAATTGTATAGATGTAAACCTCAAAAACATTTATTAGCAAGGTTTTCAGGGATTAAGTGATTCTTTCAATCTAGTTCAAACTTGTTTTTAACGATAAAAATTATGATGTTTCATGACATCGATTAAGGCATTAACAAACAAGTTCTTGGAACAGAAAAAGTCTGGTCTTTTTTTCTAGCATTTTCCGACAAAATGTTAAACCAAGCTCAAAAATGGGGGAGGTACTTAGTGCCTCCCCTATTTTTGAGGTTACATATAGCTGTCGCCAAGTATGCTGGGACATAAAACCCAAAAAGTAGAAGCGGCGCGGAGCGCCGCTTCTACCCCAGTTAAAGATTAGGCAGTAAAACCCAATAATTAGCGTTGCGGCGCGAAGCGCCGCAACGCTAATTATTGGGCGGGAAGGGAGTAGTACAAGTAGCGATAGCTATATTTGTCCAAAAATCATGGAAAATAATCTTTTTAGCAGCACATCAGCAATATGGCAAACAACAAGAAAGAAGTATTGGTATTAGGGCTAACTCTAGCGATCTTTGGCGGTATCGCAGTTGCAGGCGTTTTGTTTTTTGCGAAAGATAAATTACCGATCGCAATCAATGGCAACTCTACAACTAGCGATGCGAACTTCGACCTCGCAACGCGAAAAAGTGAAGGCGAAAGAATACTGATTACTGCCGAAATTAACCCCGACAAGGAGCAGGCGATCGCTGCGATCGCAAAAAAAGATTACGCCACCGCAATTACTAAATGGGAAGCCTCACTCAGTAAGCAGCGCAATGATCCTGAAGCGCTGATTTATTTGAATAATGCTAAAATTGGCGATCAAAAATCTCTGAAAATTGCTATGACTGTCCCCATTGGCGGCAATCTGAATGTGGCTAAAGAAATTTTGCGTGGTGTTGCCCAAGCCCAAGCTGAGATTAATAGTCAGGGCGGCATTAATGGGGTTCCCCTCAAAATTGCGATCGTTAACGACGACAATAAATCTGAAATCGGCACGAAAGTAGCTCAGTCTCTAGTACAAGACCAAAGTATTCTTGCCGTAATTGGTCACAACGCCAGCGAGGTATCGATCGCTGTTGCCCCGACCTATCAAGCGGGAGGACTAGTGATGATGTCATCAACAAGCATTGCTAAAGAACTTTCAGGTATTGGCAGTTATATTTTTCGGACAGTGCCAAGTGTGAGATTTCAAGCTGATGCCTTATCTCAATATGCGGTCAAAAAACAAAACAAGAAAAATATTGGTATTTGCCTCAACTCCACCGCTAAGGCTAGCCAGTCCCTCAAAGAAGAATTCACCGCCGCCGTATTTTCTGATGGCGCAAAAATCAGTCGGATCAACTGCGATCTATCTAGCCCTAACTTTAGCGCCGATAAAGTGATTGAGGAAATGTTGAGCGATCGCGTGGATGCGTTGTTGTTGTCTCCAGGTGTCGAAAAGATTGAAAAGGGAATCGAAATTGCGGTTATTGCCAGAAATCGCCTGTTATTGCTAGGTGATTCTACTTTGTATACTTTTAAAACCTTGCAACTAGGACAAGTTGCGATCGCAGAGATGGTGCTGACCGTGCCTTGGCATCCTGAATTTTTAGCTAACAATCCTTTTGCAGATAATGCCGTGAAATTATGGGGTGGGGATGTAAATTGGCGCAGTGCCACTAGTTATGATGCAACGCTGGCGATCGCTGGTGGACTTCGCAAAAGCAGCACTCGTGAAGGACTTCAACAAACTCTATCCAGTCCAAGTTTTGATCTTGAAGGTGCAGCAGGAAGAATTGCTTTTCAACCATCAGGCGATCGGGCAAATGCTTCAATCTTGGTCAAAGTTGGCAGAGGCGATCGATCAGGTGTTGGTTATGATTTTGTCCCACTCCGATGATTTATTGAAACCTAAAAAGCTGTGGCGCTCGCGCAGCGAGCGCCACAGCTTTTTGGGTTTTGAGTTTCTAACGAGAAATAAGGGGTGTGATATAGTTTTTTGTGAGTCAACGCATTACATTACTGTATAAAACAAATGACCAAAGTTAGAATTGCTTCCACTACCGATATTAGTTCTGGTAAAGTCCTCAAAGCTAGTGCTAATGGACAATCTGTGATTGTTGCAAAAGTTGGTGATAAGTATTGCGCGATCGCAAATAAATGCCCTCATCTTGGACTGCCGATGGCTAAAGGTAAATTTGAGAACGGTGTGATTACCTGTCCTTTTCATGGTTCCAAGTTTGAAGTTTGTACTGGCAAAAATGTTGAATGGGTAGATTCCTTTGTTGGTATTCCATTGCCTGGTTTTGCTCAGAAAATCGTTGCTATGGGCAAATCTCCTACTGATGTAAAAAGCTTTGCAGTTACGCAAGAAGGCTCCGATCTATTTATCAACGCATAAAATTTGCGATCGCTACAGCGCTTTGCGCTGTCATAAAACCCAGAGAAATTTTTGAAAGTGCCGCGAAGCGGCACTTTCAAAAATTTCTCTGGGTTTTAAATCCTCAATAGGATGTATTGCCATTACTGTTAAACCCAGAAAGAAAAAAGCGGCGCATCGCGCCGCTTTTTTCTTTTTGGGTTTAAGGTTGGTATTTTTTGAAAACCAGAGTAACGTTATGTCCACCGAAGCCAAAAGAGTTAGAGGTCGCTACATTAATCGTCATCGGACGCGACTTGTTCGGCACATAATCGAGATCGCAATCAGGATCGGGATTTTCTAAGTTCATCGTCGGTGGTGCAATGTCATTTTGGACTGCCAAAACTGTCGCCACGGCTTCAATACCACCCGAACCACCCAGCAAATGCCCTGTCATCGACTTGGTAGAGCTAACTGCAACTTTATAGGCATGATCGCCCAAAACCTTTTTGATCGCCTTCGTCTCAGTACTATCATTCGCGGCGGTACTCGTACCATGAGCATTGATATAGTCCACCATCTCAGGCGTAACATCACCATCCTTAAGAGCAAGAGTCATCGCCCTCACTGCGCCCTCACCATTGGGCGAAGGAGAGGTCATGTGGTAAGCGTCACAGGTACAGCCATAGCCCACGATCTCGGCATAGATTTTTGCTCCACGCGCTAGAGCATGTTCCAGATTTTCGATGATTAAGATACCTGCACCTTCACCCATCACAAAACCATCGCGATCCTTATCAAAAGGACGGGACGCATGAGCAGGATCGTCATTACGGCGAGACATGGCTCGTGCCGAAGCAAAACCTGCAAAGCCCAGAGGCGTAATCGCCGCCTCAGTGCCACCACAGATCATTGCTTGGGCAAAGCCACTTTGGACTAAACGAAATGCATCGCCGATCGCATTTGAGCCAGCCGCACAAGCAGTCACCGTGCATGAATTTGGTCCCTGTGCGCCCGTGTGAATTGCGGTCAAACCCGCCGCCATATTGCCGATCATCATCGGAATCATAAATGGACTACAACGGCTTGGACCTTTGGTGCGAATAATCTCATGCTGATCTTCAAGCACTTGCAATCCGCCAATCCCAGTACCTAGCAAAACCCCAATCTGAGGCGCATTAAGCGGCGTGATTTCGAGATTAGCGTCACGTAAGGCTTGAATACTGGCGCATACACCAAATTGAGCAAAGCGATCCATTCGTCTCGCTTCTTTGGCTGGGACGTAGGCAAGAGGATCAAAATCTTTTACTTCGCCACCAACACGACATTCATGATCGGTCGTATCAAAGCGAGTAATTGCGGTAATCCCGTTTTTGCCATCGACTAGACCTTGCCAGTATTCTTCGACCGTGTTACCGATCGGTGTGATTGCACCTAGTCCAGTGACAACGACGCGAGAGAGGGGCTGAGGGTTTTGCATTTCGTTTGGAATCAGTATGTCAAAAATTTTAAAAACAGAAAAGCTTCATTGCATAGCAGCAAATCGCTCAGCAACAAAGCTTTAATCTAAAACAATTGCTTAAGCAGTTTGCTTGCTGTCAATGTAATCAACGGCGTTCTGCACAGTGGCAATCTTTTCTGCGTCTTCGTCAGGGATTTCAACGCCGAATTTTTCTTCTAGCGCCATAACTAGTTCGACTGTATCGAGAGAGTCAGCGCCAAGGTCGTTCGCAAAGCTAGCCTCAGGCTTGACTTCGGCTTTATCAACGCCTAATTGGGATGCAACGATGTCTTGAACTTGCTCAAAGGTACTCATTTACTTATTCTCTGCTTACAACCGAAAAACTTTTTAGCGTTTTTAATTTTATCGGATAAAGGTAGCTGTATATACACGATCGCGAAGATCTATCAAAAATAAAAGCCAGATATTAAAAATAGGGCGCGAAGCGCCCTATTTTTAATATCTGGCTTTTAACTGATGTTACGTGGAAAGAAAATGCACCACATCCCCCAACCCCTTCTCCTTGCAAGGAGAAGGGGAGCCAGAGTTTTTTCTTGTTCCCCCTCTCCTTTGCAAGGAGAGGGGCTAGGGGTGAGGTTTTTAAGAGCTTCCACGTAACATCAGTTTTATTATCTGGCGCAATAAAAATATTGCAGCAACAGAGTTTCCGATCGCATCCAGTGCAGGACTATAACAAGCGATCGCAGCGCGATTAGGCACAATCGATAACAAAGCACCACTCACACTGGACTTAGAGGGCAAGCCAATGTCCCTAGCAAATGCTGCGGATACTTCATACATCCCGCATTTAGACATAATTTCTAAAACTATGGGGATATTCGGCGATCGATTAGTATCAACTAACAAAGCTCCGATTTTTGCAAGATCTGCAACATTGCCCCGTAAACAACAAATTTCTTCGTAAACAGCAAGAGCTTGACGAGGATTCTCAATTATCCCTAAAAACTCAAGTTGATCAGCGATCGCAAAATTACGACGATTGGCTACTGATCTCACCGAAGCCAACATTTCTAGATCGAGTGTCAAATCTGTACCCGATTTTTGATTTAGCCATTTTTGGAAGATTTCACAAGATTCTAATCTTGATGACAGGGCGATCGCACCACTATTGATCATCGGGTTTTTAGGCTTGCCTTCAGGAATAGAGTTAAATGGCTCCGATGTAGCCTTGCGATCGACTATTTTAAAAACTTGCTCAAAGCCTTGTGTTTCTAGTAAATAAAACAACAAAAATGGCTTAATCACACTCATCAATGGAAAAGTTAGCGATGTGTCACCTGCGGTTAGGAGATCGCCTTTTATTTGTTGAATTGCGATCGCGATCGCCTGTGGGTTGACCTCAGCCAATAAAGGAATATAGCTTGGCAGCTTGCCCTTATTTGCTTCTTGTCGCGCTAATTCCAGCCACTGTTGCAGATTATCTTCAAGCATGAAAAAGATTATAAACTTAGTTTTGCCTTGCCAGATTTCTTTGCACCACGGCAGCTAAATTCATTAACTCATTAACATTTAAGACAACACTAGCTTGCTTGAAATAAAAATATCAGCCAAATATTCTTTTGACATCTAGGGCTAACAAGTTTAGCCTTGTTAACTAGGTGTATAAGAGGATGATATTTATGAAGTTTAGGGTAAAAAGCTCTACTGTTCGTTCCATAGCTGGCTTGTCATTTTTGGTAACCTTGTCGTTGTCACCGAGTCTTGCTCATTCAGAAACTTTGCCATCTTTAGGCAATAGCGATCCTTATAAGTCGATCCGACTAGAGACTGAAACTCAATCAACAGAACAAACCACAGCGCAAAATGTCACATCTGTATCGCAGCTTAGTGATGTGAAACCAACTGATTGGGCTTTCACGGCTTTGCAATCTCTTGTTGAACGTTATGGCTGTATAGCAGGATATCCCGATCGCACTTTTCGCGGTAAGCAAGCAACTAGCCGCTACGAATTTGCCGCAGGACTGAATGCTTGCCTCGACAAAATTAATGAAATTATCTCCGCAGGGCTTGCCGACAAAGTTAGTCAAGAAGATCTAGCCACCTTACAAAAGCTACAAGAAGAATTTGCGGCTGAACTTGCAACCTTGCGTGGGCGCGTTGATGCTCTTGATGCCAAAACTGCCCAGCTAGAAGCGCAGCAGTTCTCAACTACCACTAAACTCACTGGGGAAGTCATCTTCTCCGCCACAGCAGGTAGTGGCGGTCCTAACGATGCGAGATCGAATATAACTTTAGGCAATCGTACTCGCCTTATCCTTAATACCAGCTTTACAGGCAAAGACTCTCTGCGAACTCGTCTGGAAGCAAGTAATAACCTTGCCGCCGCTAGCAACAGTACTACAGCACCAAATAGTAATAGTCTTGCTAGTCTATTGGGAACAAATACAGTCAGGATTGGACCAGGTGCTTCGGTAAACGACAACTCGTTTAATCTGAGTCTTCTTGATTACAAGTTCCCTATTTTTGATAATAAAGTAACTCTTTACGTTGCTCCGATCAGTTTTCCTGACGAGTTTTTTACAGTTCTTTCACCTGTGGCGAGCAATGGTCAGGGATCAATTTCTCGGTTTGGACGCTTTGATCCTCTGATGCGGATTGGTGGTACATCCTCTCTATTTGCATTTGATTGGAAAGTATCCGATCAGTTCAAGATTCAAGCAGGGTATGGTGCATCTAACCCTGCATCCCCTGCCCCTGGTGGACAGGGTGGCTTGTTTGGCGGCTCAACGATTGCGCTAGTTCAGCTTTTATTCAAGCCTGCTGAAAATCTTGATGCTTCCGTTACCTATGCCAATACTTATCACCAGTTTGGAAGTAATGGTAAAAGTTCTTTAGGAACTGGGCTAACTAGTTCAGAATTTATTACTACTAATGGGATTAATGCTATAGATGGCTCAACTAGAGCTAACTCGATCGCAGGTAATTTGGCTTGGAAAATCACTCCCAAAATCTCTTTCCATACTTGGGGAACCGTAATTTTTGCAGATGCTGTTAATACTTCAGCATCGACAACTTTTACTAGTTGGATTACGGGTTTGACCTTCAATGATTTGTTTAGCGAAGGAAGTGTTGGAAGTGTTCTATTTGGACAGCCAATTAACCGAACATCTGTTGGTGGTTTGGCAAATTTAGGTGCTGTTAATACAACTCCTTACCATTTAGAACTGTTCTATCGCTATCGAATCAATAAGAACATTAGCATCACTCCTGGTATTTTCTGGGTGTTCAATCCTGAAGGTGTGAGTACTAATCCGACAGCAACCGTCGGCGTTATCCGCACAACGTTCACATTCTAATAAATATAAAGGCACGCTAAGCGTGCCTTTATATTTATTAGAATTTAGAAAGAAATGTGCAAAGCACATTTCTTTCTAAATTTTGTAATTTGATGCAAACTTTGATGGAGTAATCAGCTATGACTGCGATCGCAAAACAAGACCAAGATCTAGCTACAGTGATGAAAGGTGATGGCGTTGCCAAGGCAAATACCCATGACAGTATCAATCGCATTTTTAATCGTCTCGAAGACATCAAAAGAGAGATGGGCGAACCATCTTGGTCGGTACGCCTCATTTATACAGACATGATGAGCGCAGTCATGATTTGCCAGAAACCTGGTG
The DNA here is from genome assembly GCA_949128015.1 of Synechococcales cyanobacterium PMM_0003. Lineage (GTDB taxonomy): Bacteria > Cyanobacteriota > Cyanobacteriia > Pseudanabaenales > Pseudanabaenaceae > Pseudanabaena. The sequence goes on along the minus strand of CASBRC010000296.1, from coordinate 10,600 downwards.
AAAGTAATCGCACTCACTATCATGCCAACGAAGATGAGTGGTGGGTAGTCATGGAAGGCGAACTAGAGTGGGATGTTGATGGTCACGGAGCCTACCACGCTACTAAGGATGACATCATTTTTGTACCGCGCAAGGTGATTCATAATATTCGTGCTGTTGGTGATAAACCATCGATCCGCTTAGCGATCGGTAAGCCAGATGTAAATCATATTTTTGTGGAAGATCACATTTTTGTATGACCCAACCACATGAATTTCCCGATGACTTTAAAGGGAAAGTTGCAATTATTACTGGAGCAAGTAGTGGCATCGGTCTGGCGGTTGCCGATGCGATCGCAAATTATGGATCGCATACTGTATTTATCTCTCGTAGTGGTGCAGAGGCGATCGTCTCTGTGCTAAATGCAAACGGTAAATCAGCATTATCGATCCCCTGTGATGTTTCGGATGAAGCTCAGGTCAAATCTGCGATCGCAACGGTTTTTCAGAAATATGGACAGATCGATATTTTGATCAATAATGCTGCGATCAACCAGATTGCCAAGATTGAAGATATTTCCCTTGAAGATTGGAACAGAGTCATGGCAACAAATCTCACCAGTCAGTTTCTCTGTTGTAAACATGTAGTGCCAATCATGAAGCAACAACGAAGTGGCAAAATCATTAACGTCTCCTCGATCGCAGGAAACTTTAGAAGCAAGATATCGGGCATCCATTACGTTGCATCCAAAGCAGGAGTGATTGGGTTTACAAGACAGCTTGCTTACGAGCTAGCTCCATTTCAAATTAATGTCAATGCGATTTGTCCTAGTCAAACCTATACGCCGATGCTAGCCGCCACCCTGCCGCCAGAAGCAGAGCAGAAACTGATCGACTCCATTCCTTTAGGTAGAATTGCCTCAATGCAAGAACAAGTTAATGTAATTTTATTTCTTGCCTCTCAGTTATCTAGCTATATGACGGGTGCGATCGTTGATGTAAATGGGGGGCAATTTTAAATATAAATCCCTAAAGGCTGTGGCGCACGCTGCGCGTGCGCCACAGCCTTTGGGGATTTATATATCGACAACATCAGGATTAAGTAACAATGGGCTTAAGCCCATTGTCCATCACTCACTAAAATAATGTTCTAAATTCTATGTTTACCCTCTCGTTAGAAAACCCTCTCGTTATGCTCTACGCGAGGTTAATTGGTTGGACTCTCTTAGGCTATATCTTAGGGAAACTTCTACCCAAGAGCTTCACCACATACCTAGGCAAAGCTTTGTTGTTTGTCGGTGTGCCGATTAGTATTGTTTCTTTCCTGCGACAAGCTGATTTGTCGGGATGGATTGTGATCGCTCCCGCAACGGCTTGGGTCGCAATTTTGGTGGGGGCAGGATTAGCTTGGATTTGGATCGATTTGGGCTTGAGCGATGAGCGATTTAGTAAGTTATCAAAAGGAATTACGGCTAGAGAAAAAGCTATTGAAAACAGATCAGCTTCAGACCCAGCTTCAGATACAGCTTTAGAATATAAAAGTTCATGGTCAGGAGCAACGCAAGGTAGTTTTTTGCTTGCCATGACGCTAGGTAATACTGCGTTTATGGGATATCCCGTTAGCTTAGCCCTAGTCGGCCCGCAATATTTTGCTTGGTCGCTATTTTACGATTTGATTGGCTCAACGATCGCAGCTTACTCTGTAGGGATTGCTCTTGCTAGCCGTTTTGGTAGTGTGTCTGGCGGTCAGAAGAAACCAAATCCATTTGTGTCTATGGCTAAAACACCTGCATTATGGAGCTTGCCGATTGGTGTGGGAATGCGATTTATCCCTTTGCCAACGGTGATTTCGGCTGGGATGAATACGATCGCATGGACAACTGTAACTTTGTCATTGGTAATGATTGGGATGCAGCTAAGTCAGTTAAAGACTTTACGCAACGTCAAGACGGCTCTAACTTGCCTATCGATTAAGATGTTGCTCACTCCACTAGTAGTCGGTACAGGACTGATGTTTTTTGGAGTGACAGGAGAGCCTCGGATGGCGATGGTTTTGCAAATGGCGATGCCTCCAGCTTTCTCGACCCTTGTCATTGCTCAAGCTTACAATCTGGATCGGGACTTAACGGTTACGACCCTAGCATTCGGTGTAGTACTTTTATTATTTACGATACCTATTTGGTTGTGGCTATTTTCCTAGTTGAGCTGTGCGTTACGCGATCGCTAACACACCCTACGAAAACTTATTCAAACTAAGTTTTACATAAAAAGTAGTTGAATATATCAGCCATTATTAGATAAACTAACTGATAAGTAGATAGACATAATTAAATACAAAACCCAAAAAGCTGTGGCGCACGCGCAGCGTGCGCCACAGCTTTTTGGGTTTGGGTTATTTATTATGTCCACCTACTTAAATTCTTGTAAGAATTGAAAGGTCAACCTAAGCGCAAATTACAGTGTCAATCATATGCCAAAGCTACTGATCAGTACTTCGTCTTTTGATGTCAAAAGCAATCAGATCCTCCAAGATCTGCAAGCACAAGGATTTGAAATCGTCTTAAATCCCTATGGTAGGAAGCTTAAAGAGCCAGAGGTTTTAGAGCTTCTCAGTGATGATGTCGTGGGAATGATTGCGGGGGTTGAGCCGCTGACTCGACATGTTTTAAACTCGACTAAATCTCTTAAGGTAATTTCACGATGTGGAATTGGAACTGATAGTGTTGATTTAGTAGCGGCTGAAGAATTGGGAATTCCTGTTCATATTACCCCAACAGCTCCTGTAATTGCGGTTGCGGAGTTGACAGTAAGTCTAATCCTTTCATTACTAAGACGCACTTCAGAAGCCGATCGCACTTTGCGTGAAGGAAAATGGAATCCTCTAATGGGTAGGCTACTAGCATCTCAGGTTGTGGGGCTGTTGGGCTATGGCAGAGTTGGGAATCGAGTAGGGCAACTTTTAAAGACATTTGGGGCAAAGAGAATTGCTTATGACATTTTTCGCGATGACTCGCTATTTGCGGATACAGTCTGTGTCTCATCTTTGGACGAATTCATCAGCCGTTCAAATGTAATCACGATCCATATTCCCTACAATAAAGACAATCATCATCTAGTTGATCGCGCCTTTATCAATAAGATGCAAGCAGGGAGTATTTTAATTAATACTTCTAGGGGTGGACTTATTGATGAAGAAGCTTTGTATGAGGCGCTAGTTTCAGGGCATTTGGCAGGTGCAGCGCTTGATGTGTTTGAAGAGGAGCCATACTCTGGTCAACTGCGTACCTTGCCGCAAGTGATTTTGACCCCACATATGGGTTCCTATGCGAAGGAGGCGAGAATCCAAATGGAGGAAGAATCGGCTCAAAACTTGTTGCGGAGCCTCATAGATTTGGGCTTAGCTAAGTGAGATTTCTAGCAAATAATTTACCCCTCCCTAACCCTCCCCTTGCAAAGGGGAGGGAACAAGATTTCTGGTTTTCTCCCTTTGCAAGGGGGAATTAAAGGGGGTAAGTCCGACTTGCGTACTTTACAGGGTATTTTCTTTATTGGAAATGTCCTTAATAGAAATTGACATTGATACAGTGTCTCATTATCGATATATCACTCTATTTATAGATGACGATCCCCTTCAGTCAACCTAGTGTGAACTGTCTATAGATTAAGAAAACATAGAATTCAAGTATTAAACATGATCCATCAATTAGCAGTTCGCTTAGGTGTGTCTTGTGTGCTACTCGCCACCTTGCCTCTCGCTACAGACGAAATAGTTAAGTATGTTCAAGCTCCCCATATCTTTTCAGGCATTGGTGCGATCGCATCATGTATCGGAGCCTGTGTACCAGTTCTAACTTTATTTCGCAATTCTGATTAAGCCCAACGACCAATTACAATTCTTACCGTGCCATCTTCTAATATTTCTTGTTGTTCGATCGCAAATCCCTGCTGAGTTGCACTTTCTAAGACTGTTTTAGCCGCATATTGCTGTGCGATCGCACCCAAGAATTCTTCAACATTCATTGCCACGCCCCACATATCAGCAATGAGTTCATAGCAATCGCCTTGTTTGCGAAACCCGATATCGTAGGCGTTAGGCATGGGGATCACATATTCGGCAACGGTTGTATTGCCTAGGTATCCGCGAACTAATGTATTTTGCTTAACTGGATAGCCAAGCGCTTCTAAGGCTTGTTTCAGCAAGTCACCATTCTTGATTTCGATTGCGATCGTGGTGAAGTGGGACATATTTTTATCAGTAGGCGCTTCGCGTCTACTTTATTCTAAGTTAATTGCAAATTTTCTTAATTCTTGCAGTAATTGTTCATCATTAGAAGCTGTGCGTGCGCCTGACTCCGCCGCCCATTGTTTGAGAGATTCGATTTGTTGAAATGCGATCGCAGCTAGTGGGACAGTCTCCTCGATCGCACTAATAATATCCTCGGTGGTGAAGTCTTCGCGATTATCAGTCGTACCACGACCAAAAGCTCGGTGGATACCATCGATGATTACCTGCTCAATTTCTGCACCACTAAAATTTTTAGTGTGTCTTGCTAAAAGAAATAGATCGAATTCACGCAAACGGCTAGGACGCAATTTTTGTAAATGGACTTTAAAAATTTCTTGCCGCTCGGATTCAGTGGGTAAATTCAAAAAGAAAATCTCGTCAAATCTTCCTTTTCGCAAAAGCTCGGCTGGCAATATTCTTACATTATTCGCGGTAGCCACAATAAACACAGGGGCAGTTTTTTCTTGCATCCATGTGATCAATGTACCTAATACCCGCCGACTTGCCCCAGAGTCGCCATCGCCAGAGCCATTGACGTTTCCAAAAGCTTTATCGATTTCATCAATCCATAACACGCAGGGCGCAGTTGCCTCTGCGAGCTGGATCATTTGCCGCATCCGACTCTCGCTCTCACCGACAAAACTACCAAATAGTCTGCCGATATCGAGACGCAATAGTGGTAAGCGCCATTCATTGGCGATCGTTTTTGCTGATAGCGACTTACCTGTGCCTTGAATGCCAACTAGTAACACCCCTTTAGGGGTAGGGATACCATAACGCTTAGCTTCTTCGGTAAAAGCATCGCGACGAATTCGCACCCATTGCTTAAGATTGTCTAAACCGCCCACATTTTTCAGCGATTCATTAACTGTAAAAAATTCTAAAATTCCTGTCTGTCTGATTGCTTGCTGTTTTTCGGCAAGTACGGCATCAATGTCAGCATCATTTACTTGCTCTTTTTCAGCGATCGCCTTGGCTAACACCCTTTGAATACGAGTACGACTCAGCCCCTGACAAGCCTTGACTAGCTGCTCCCAAGCCAGTGTTGACAAATTGAGTTTGGGTGGCGAAATCTTATGCTTAATCAAGTAACCAATTTCTTCGATCGCTGGTAGAGGAAAATCGATCGCTGTAATTTCTTCAGTTAGTTCAGGTGGTATCTCTAATACATGGCTAGTAATGGCAATCGCGCGGCGATCGCACTTCAGATCCCGCGCCAAATTTTTTAGCTCACGAATAATCGCAATATTGCGATCGTGGTGAGGATATTTGAGGATTGGGTGCAAATCCCGCAATACATATAAAACGTTATCGCCGTCCTTAGTTGCCTTATCTCGCTGAGCAATCCGCGATAGTGCCGCCATTACCGATCCCTTGTCAGCATTATTGTCACTCCAGCCTCTTGAAATATCCCAAAATAAGATTTTGCGACTAGGGCTAGATTTCAATGCTACCTCTATCAAAATATCTTCTACAGGCTCTTCTTCGGCGGTAACTATGTATATGAGCGGATATTTGGCACGTAGCAATAGATCGAACTGCTTTATCAGAGCTTGATAAATTTTGCTTTTAATGGGAGGCGGGGAATCTGTTGGCAATTGTGACGACATATTGGCAAGTTATCAATAAGTATAGAGAGTGGCGCAAAGCACCACTCTCTTGGGATTTTGTCCGCAATGGGCTTAAACCCATTGTTTGATTCAGTCAAAAACTAAACTGCTGCGAGTACTTGCTCTTCGAGTTTGGCTAGCCGCGCAGTTAGCAATTCTTCTAAAGTAACAAGAGCTTTGGAAAAACCTTTGATGCCTTCATCAAGTTTCTCAGATGCCATGCGATCGCTTTCATGCATTGCGTCAAAAGTCGCCTTATCCATGGCGATTTTGGCAATATCTGATTGCGCTGCGATCGCAGGATCAAGCTTGCGTACTAGCTCACCCTGAGTATGGTGCAGCTCATCTAGTAAAGCAGGAGAAATCGTCAGCAAATCGCATCCTGCCAGCTCAACGATCTCGCCCATATTGCGAAAACTTGCACCCATAATTTCAGTCTTATAACCAAACTTTTTGTAGTAGTTATAGATTTTGGCGACTGACAATACGCCTGGGTCTTCGGCGGCAGGATAGCTATCACGACCAGTATCTTTTTTATACCAATCCAGAATTCGCCCAACGAAAGGCGAGATTAACGTAACACCCGCTTCGGCACAGGCGATCGCTTGGTGCAAGCCAAATAGCAAAGTCAAATTGCAATGAATCCCTTCTTTCTCTAATGCTTCTGCGGCTCTGATCCCTTCCCAAGTTGCCGCGATTTTGATCAATACGCGATCGCGAGAAATACCATGAGCTTCATATTGCGAAATCAAATAATGCGCCTTTTCTAAGGTTGCGGCAGTGTCATAGGACAAACGCGCATCGACCTCAGTTGAGACACGACCAGGAATAATTCGCAAAATCCTCATGCCAAATGCGATCGCTAAGCGATCGAAAGCCAAGGAAACCACTTGAGCAGGCTGCGCCTCTTTACTAAGTTCAGTTCTTGCTTCGATCAAAGTTTGATCGACAATTTCCTGATACTGAGTCATTTGGGCTGCCGTAGTAATCAATGATGGATTTGTAGTTGCATCTTGGGGCTTTACCATCTCAATGGCATGGATATCCCCAGTATCAGCAACAACAATAGTCATTTCACGTAACTGATCAAGAAAACTTTTTGGCAAATCATTAGGCATAAAATCCTCCATAGCACCAGTTTTGCTGGCTACCTTTGCAAGCCTATCTTAGCCTTAACAATTTTGAGGACTGAACAAACTTTAGAGTAATTACAAGATCAATTGGTTAATGGGGCGTTTCACGCCCCATTAACCAATTAAATAAAGTTTTGTTAAGAAAAATGTAGAACTCATTGACGTAATTAACTCGACTTATTGCCCTGAATTTATTGCTAAGTCTAGGATTGAGAAAATTTACAACATTCTAAACAATTGTTACAAAGACTCTAAAGCGATCCAACCGTAAATCTATAATCATGACATCGCGGCAAAGCTTCTCTTGTAAAGCAGTAATTATTTCATTCATAGATTCCTCACTATGAGAGAAAGCCAGCCTAATCGTTTAATCTACTTTGTCTTAACAGTCTGAGAGAGGAAAATTTACATGACAATGACTCCTCAAAAGCCAGACACAGAGGTAAAGGTACTGGTAGATCGTGACGTAGTACCTACTTCTTTCGAGAAGTGGGGACAACCTGGTCACTTCGACCGTACCCTCAAGAAGGGACCAAAAACCACAACATGGATTTGGGATCTTCATGCCAATGTGCATGACTTTGACAGTTTCACAACCGAAGAAGATACTGCTCGTAAGATCTTCTCTGCTCACTTTGGGCACCTCGGTATTATCTTCATCTGGCTAAGTGGTATGTATTACCACGGCGCAAAATTTTCTAACTACACTGGTTGGCTAGCCGATCCAGTCAATATCAAACCCAGCGCCCAAGTGGTCTGGAATGTTGTCGGTCAAGACATCTTGAATGGCGATGTTGGCGGCGGTTTCCAAGGTATTCAAATCACTTCTGGTTTGTTCCACCTTTGGAGAGCATCTGGTATCACCAACGAGTACCAACTCCTATGCACCGCAATTGGCGGATTGGTGATGGCTGGTTTGATGTTCTTCGCTGGTTGGTTCCACTATCACAAGGCTGCTCCTAAACTTGAGTGGTTTAAGAATGTCGAATCGATGATGAACCACCACTTGGCTGGTTTGCTCGGTTTGGGTTCACTCTCTTGGGCTGGACATCAGATCCACGTTTCGATCCCTATCAACTATTACCTTGATAAGGGCGTACCTGCTGATCAGATTCCTTTGCCTCATGAGTTTATTTTTAACCCTTCCTTGATGGCAGACATTTTCCCTAGCTTTGCTCAAGGCTTGACACCGTTTTTCACCTTAAATTGGGGTGTATACGCTGACTTCTTGACATTCAAGGGTGGATTAAATCCTCAAACTGGTGCATTGTGGCTCACTGACCAAGCACACCATCACCTTGCGATCGCAACACTTTTCATCATCGCTGGACACATGTACCGCACCAACTGGGGTATCGGTCACAGCATGAAGCAAATTCTTGAAGCTCACAAGGGACCTCTAACTGGTGAAGGTCACAAGGGTCTATATGAAATTTTGACCTCTTCTTGGCACGCTCAGCTAGCAATTAACTTGGCTATGTTGGGTTCACTAAGCATCATCGTCGCTCAGCATATGTACGCGATGCCTGCTTACCCTTACATTGCTACGAGCTACGGAACTCAAGTTTCCCTATTCACACACCACATGTGGATTGGCGGCTTCTGCATTTGCGGCGCTGCTGCTCACGCAGGTATCTTCATGGTTCGTGATTACGATCCTGCTAAGAATGTAAATAACTTACTTGATCGCATGTTGCGTCAACGTGATGCACTTATTTCTCACCTTAACTGGGTATGTATCTTCCTTGGCTTCCACAGCTTTGGTCTATATATTCACAACGACACCATGCGTGCATTGGGTCGTCCTCAAGACATGTTTTCTGACACCGCAATTCAGTTGAAGCCTGTCTTCGCTAACTGGATTCAAGGTATCCATGCTGCTGCTGCTGGCACAACTGCTCCTTACGCAACCTCTAGCGTTAGCCCCATCTTCGGCGGCGAAACCTTGATTGTTGGCGGTAAAGTAGCTGCTGCTCACATGGCTCTTGGTACGGCTGACTTCTTGGTTCACCACATTCATGCCTTTACCATTCACGTCACTGTCTTGATTTTGCTGAAAGGCGTGTTGTATGCACGTAGCTCTCGCTTAGTTCCAGACAAGGCAGAACTTGGTTTCCGTTTCCCTTGCGATGGTCCTGGTCGTGGCGGTACATGTCAAGTTTCGGCATGGGATCACGTATTCCTCGGTCTTTTCTGGATGTACAACTGTATTTCTGTTGTCATCTTCCACTTCTCTTGGAAAATGCAGTCCGATATTTTCGGTACTGTTGACGCAAGCGGCACAATCACCAACATGGCTGGCGGAAACTTTGCACAGAGTGCATTGACCATCAATGGTTGGTTGCGTGACTTCTTGTGGGCACAAGCTTCCAACGTTATTCAATCCTACGGTTCGGCATTGTCGGCTTATGGTCTGATCTTCTTGGGCGCTCACTTCATCTGGGCTTTCAGCCTGATGTTCCTATTCAGTGGTCGCGGCTACTGGCAAGAACTTATCGAGTCAATTGTTTGGGCGCACAACAAGCTCAACATTGCTCCTGCTATCTCTCCTCGCGCTTTGAGCATTACTCAAGGTCGTGCTGTGGGTCTAGCTCACTACCTCTTAGGTGGAATCGCCACAACTTGGGCGTTCTTCCTAGCCCGTTACGGTGCAATTGGGTAAACTGGCTTAAATTTAAACGGAGAAATTGAAGTAAAAATGGCAACGAAATTTCCTAAGTTTAGCCAGGCTCTCGCACAAGACCCGACAACCCGTCGGATCTGGTATGCGATCGCCACAGCGAACGACTTTGAAAGCCATGATGGTGTCACTGAAGAAAGTCTTTACCAAAAGATTTTTGCTTCTCACTTCGGACACTTGGCAATCATCTTCCTGTGGACATCTGGCAACCTGTTTCACGTAGCGTGGCAGGGTAACTTCGAGCAATGGATTAAGAATCCTCTCACCACACGTCCGATCGCCCACGCGATTTGGGATCCTCACTTCGGTAAGGCCGCAGTTGAAGCGTTTACACAGACTGACGCTGCTGGTCCTGTTAACGTCGCTTATTCGGGTGTTTACCATTGGTGGTACACCATCGGTATGCGTACCAACACAGAACTGTTTACTGGCGCAATTTGGATGCTAGTATTCGCAGCTGTTCTCCTGTTCGCAGGTTGGTTGCATCTTCAGCCTAGCTTCCGTCCTAGCCTTTCTTGGTTCAAGAATGCTGAATCTCGTCTAAACCACCACTTGGCTGGTTTGTTCGGAGCAAGCTCTTTAGCTTGGACTGGTCACATGTACCGCACCAACTTTGGTATCGGTCACAGCATCAAAGACATTTTGAATGCTCACAATCCTCCTAAAGGCACTCCCTTCGGTGGTTTGCTAGGCGATGGTCATAAAGGTTTGTATGACACAGTCAACAACTCCTTGCACTTCCAACTCGGCTTGGCTCTTGCTTCCCTCGGTGTAATCACATCCTTGGTGGCGCAGCACATGTATTCGATGCCTTCCTATGCGTTCATTGCTAAGGACTTCACTACACAGGCAGCGCTTTACACTCACCACCAATACATTGCTGGTTTCTTGATGGTCGGTGCGTTTGCTCACGG
>CASBRC010000295.1 GCA_949128015.1 Synechococcales cyanobacterium PMM_0003 | reverse complement strand
TTGTTGCTGGCATAGTCTTTATTCCCCTCATCGGAGCCTTACAACTTAGACAAGACGATCGCCTATCCGAACAAAACTTCATGGAATTGATCAAATTAGTTATTGCTCAACTCCCATTAATCGGCAATATTTTAAAACCATTCTTAGAGAAAAGTAACCCGAAACCTTAGCCGCAGTAAAATACAAATCACGACAGGAGCAAGACCATGCCTACCTACTTACTGTTGTTACGTGGAAATTATGGATTACCAAGAACTAAAGTTCTTGGCTCAAAGAATATCGTCAGTTAAAACTAACTAATCGATTTTAAATTAACCCGTTTCAACGGGTCTAAGCTTTCAGCCCGCAATTTATTGCAGGGCTTCTACTTAATTACCATCATAAAATTCTAAAATTACGAGTGTCCAACAAACAAAAGATAAGAATATTTTTAGGAATATTACTGGGAATCGCCTTAGCGATCGCAAGTTATTTTCTCTATTGTCCCAGTCCAACTACAGGGCTATATCCCCCAGCGCCCAATACAAAAACACGCACAATTTATTTTGTGCACCATGAATGGCATTCGGGCTTAGCTTGGGCGCAACAGAGCGGCGAAAACTTTGGGGCGGAAAAATGGAAAGATTCACCCTATATCGAAGTGGGTTGGGGCGATCGCCAATTTTATTTCGCGGGAGATCAGTCCATTCCTTCAATGCTCAGGGCTGTATTTATACCATCGGACAGCGTGATGCATGTAGCAAGCTTTGCCGAGCCGCCTGAAAAGTTTTTTCGATTTCCAATTCTCAAAATTGAACTATCAGAAGCAGGATTTCAAAATGTATATACCTATGTAAAACAGACTTTTGCGGTCAATGAAAAAGGCGATCGCAAATTTGCGATCGGGCAAGGTCAATATGGAACCAGTAACTTCTATGCGGCTGTACCCAGATATTTCTCAGCATTTAATTGCAATACTTGGGCAGCCGAAGCATTGCGAAATGGAGGGCTTTCTGTTTGCCCTAATCGGGCAGTTTTGGCAAAAGATCTGGTCGAACAGCTTAAAAACCTGCAAAATCAAAGTAATACTAAGTAAGCCCTTAAAACCCAAAGAGCTGTAGCGCACGCGCAGCGTGCGCTACAGCTCTTTGGGTTTTAAGAATTGCCTCTACGCAATTCTCTATACAATTCCAAGCAAAGCCGATCGCAAAATTTCCGCAGCTTGGAAATTATTTTGTTGCTCATAGAGTTTAATTGCCACATTAAAAGCGGCGATCGCTTCGGGAAAACATCTAATCTTCTTCAGAGCCACACCCAAATTTTGATGAGCTTCAGCATAGCTCGGCTCCAGCGAAATTGCCTTTTGATAAGCAGCAATCGCCTCGATAAAACGTTCTGATGTTTTGAGCGCAATCCCCAGATTGTAATACCCATAAGGGTAATCTGGGGCAATTTCAGTCACCAGCTCAAAAGTTGCGATCGCTTCTTTTTGATTAAGTTCTTGATAGATATTTCCTAAATTGAGATAAGCACTAAGTTTCGTAAGCTCTGGCACATCCAAAGCAATCACTTGTTTATATGCATCCTTAGCTAGTTCCAGATCACCATTTTTAGTATGTGCAATTCCTAGATGAAAATGCAACTCACAGCGAGTTAAATCCTGCTGATTAGTATTATCAATTAAGGCTAATCCCCTCTGAAGTAGCTCAATACCAAAAGCGCGATCGCAATCTTGACGACTGATGTACAAGGCTCCTAATTTGCTATGCATATAACTATCGTCAGGAAATATTTCTAGATGCTTATGCATCAATCGTTTAGCAAATTCATACTTCTGTTTAAGTTCAATCGCACTGTCGGTATAGCCATAATGAAATAAAACTGGAACTTCCACATTAAGAACTTGCCAATGCGGTTCTTTAGCTTGTAAATCTGTCACACTTTGATCGATAGATTCGTGATAGATCCCAGAAAATGCGATCGCAGGATGATTACGAAATAGGCGAGATATTAGGGAATAAGGGGTTTGTTTTGCATCAATTTCAACGCGCAATAGGTTTGCCGCTAGACAATCATCATGCTGCATTACTTGCTGCAAAGTTGCGATCGCACCTTGCTCTAATAGCTCATCAGCATCAATTACTAAAATCCATTCGCCCTTAGCTTTTGCGATCGCATAGTTTCGCGCCTGTGAAAAATCATCACACCAATCAAAATGAAATACTCGCGCCTGATATTTCTTAGCAATGGCAACAGTACGATCGGTCGATCCTGTATCAACAACAATAATTTCATCGGCAAGAGTTTTTAGACTATCTAGACATTCCGATAATCTTTGTTCCTCATTTTTGACAATTAGGCAAGCACTCAGCCCAATCGAAAAATGCGATCGGGCAAATCCTTTTTTATTGCTTTTTGGAGTTTTTTTACTTGACATACAGGGCTATTCAATACCATTAAATACAAATCCTAAAAAGCTGTGGCGCACGCGCAGCGTGCGCCACAGCTTTTTAGATTTTAAGTTTATAGCTTAGGGACGAGCACGAAAATAAAGTGCCAACTATTTATGAGACTGGCTTCGACTCCGCTCAGCCATCGATGGCTGAGCGGAGTCGAAGCCATATCACTTGGCACTCTAATTTATCGCTGCTCCCTTATTACGTTCTACATCGAAT
>CASBRC010000294.1 GCA_949128015.1 Synechococcales cyanobacterium PMM_0003 | reverse complement strand
TGTTTATACTTGAGATGGAGAGATTTCATAGGTCATGAAGTCGTGAGCAGGAATGGTATTTGCAAAAATCATTCTGGCTTCATTAACTAAATCCTCCAACAGGATTGGATTGCCAGGGGCATAGCGTGGGCTGAAATGAGTCATGATTAATTGCTTTACATTTGCCAATAGCGCCACCTGTGCCGCCATCGTGCTAGTGGAATGCAAACGCTGAAACGCCATATCTGAATCTTTATGAGCAAAAGTGGACTCATGGATCAGCACATCAGCATTTTGAGCAAGTTCCACTGAGCTATCACAAAAAATCGTATCCGTACAATAGGCAATCTTGCGACCAATCTGCGGAGCGCCACAGAACTGTTTACCATCAATTTTGCGCCCATCAGGAAGCGTCACCATTTTGCCCTGCTTCAGTTCGCCAAAAATTGGACCCGCAGGAATATTCATGGCGATCGCCTTATCGACATCAAACTTACCAGCGCGATCGCGTTCTACCAATCGATAACCATGGGCTGTCACCTTATGCTTAAGGGGAGCCGCCATCATATAAAACTCTGAATCTTCGCAGACTAGCCCCGCCTTGACCTTATGTACCTTGATCGAATAGGAGAGCCGCGTCTCGCTGTAGCGCAAACAAGCATCGAGATAGTCACCCAAACCCACGGGACCATAAATATCAATATGGCTGACGTTACCCGCCATCCCACAACTTGCGAGCAGCCCTGGTAAACCAAAAATATGATCGCCATGCATATGCGTCACGAAAATTTTGGTGATCTGGCTAATCTTTACGTCACTTCGTAGCAATTGGTGTTGGGTTGCCTCGCCACAATCGAGCAGCCAAACTTCGGCGCGTTGAGGTAAACGCACCGCCACACTGGAAACATTCCGTCCGCGTGTAGGCACACCCGAACTAGTACCGAGAAAGGTGATTTGCATGTCTAGTCATCTACAAAGATCTCGATGCGGCGGTTACTTTTACCGTTACTGTCAACAACACTACTAGCTAAAGGACGACTAGCACCATAACCAACCACCATCCAATAGTATGTTTGTTCGCCACGCAGTCTTGCTAAATAGTCCTTAACTGCCGAGGCGCGTAAATAGGACAGAGTTAAGGAATCTCCCGCGCTACTAAAATCCATATGCCCATTAATCCTTACTCTTTTACCAGTTGCTAATGGCAATTGCGCGGCAACTTCATCTAACAGACGAAAACTTTCTGGACGAATACTTGCCTTATCTACATCAAACAAAGCATCAGAAGAGAGCGTAAATTGCTGCTTTTTGTAATTTAAAAAGTTAAATGAGGGTTGCCAGACCAAATCTGGGCGCATAAAGGCGATCGCAAAGCCTATACTCGTACCTGCGATCGCACTTACGCCCAAAACCATGCTGCGAACGATAAATTTCACAGCAGAACGCCCCATCTGACTAAAATTGCCAGATGGCTTGCCTGAAGATTTACCTATTGACTTATCTGGAGTCGGTAAATTTGCCACAATTATTTCTTTTTTGCTTTAGCGCTAACGGTCGTATCGATCAATTCTAATTCAGTAGCCCGAAATGACACCAGCTTTTCCCAGTTACCACCACTAAAAATCACGCCAACACGATCATCGGTCACCCGTTGTACCTGTCCTTGAAATCCGTAATAGGTATCGCCTTCATTAACAACCCGCACCGCAGAACCTGGAAAAATGATTGGTTGCATATGCTCTCAAAACTCTTTACTATGGTTTTAACTAGATTTCATTCTATATCTTTATCGCCTTCCTGCGTATGGCGACTATAGACAAATCAAAACCCAGAAGAGAGAGACGGCGCGAAGCGCCGTCTCTCTCTTCTGGGTTTTATTTACGTGTGTCATTGCGATCATTGGGTGAAGCCCATCCGAGCAAATTGGATAGCCAGCCGCGTTTTTGAGGTGAGGGAATCGGTGTTTTTTTTGTGGGTGTAGGGTTTTTAGGCTCACTTTTAATATCGTTTTTAGTGGCGGTTTTGCTAGGTGTGGGATTGCTGAGATCTTTAATATGTTTTAGGGCTAATGACTCTTGAGGATTAATCTGAAGCGATCGCTGAAGGCTAGCTTTTGCCATTTGCGGTTGATTAATATTCTTGTAAACTACACCTAGCATGGCGTGACATTTACTATTGTTCTTGTCCAGTTGCAGAATTTCACGCAAATCCTTGAGTGCAGATTTCCAGTCGCCCTGACTTATATAAACCTCACAAATTTTTAGACGATCGCCGATCGCACTAGTATCACGATCCTCAATTCTGGTTTGAAATACGGTTTCATCAGGATCAGATTGCCGATTAATAGGAGGCTTATAAGTGGGGTATTGAGGAGTTGTATAACTAGCTTTTGGAGGTGTGAAATAGTTCGATGCAGGAGGTTTTGGACTTTTAGTCGGTGACATCGGTGCAAGTACTGGCGGCATATTGTCTGCGCCGTATTGATAACCTTCTTTGTAGAGAATATAAACCAGATTTAGTTCACTGATCTGCGCTGTATATTCCAAAATAGTTTTCAGCGATTGATACTGCAACTTCGCGATCGCAGAAACTGATCGCTCGTAAAGCCCATCATTGGGAGCCATCATCAACTCACAGGCGATCGCAGAATGAATGGGTACATTGCGCGATTTTTGCATTAACCGCTTGGCAAGCAACTTAAATATCCCTTGGTAGGCTTTACGTTCTTCGTCTTTCATCAGCACGTTATAAGCAGGATTAACCAGTTTCGCTAGATATTGCGTGGCAATTTCCTTTTCTTCGGTCGAAAATCCATGCACATCGGGGTGCAAGATCCGCGCAATGCTCACATAGACATGGCGAATGTAAACAGGACTGCTGATGATCGGCAAGCCCAGTGCAGCATAGTAGTCATGATTGAACTGACTAATACCGCGATCGATGCGGATAAACTGAGGCGTTGGCTGATTCATGTTTACTCGCTTTGCTCATCACTAAGATGATAATGGCGATCTGATTTATCTAATTACTTATACCAATAAAAACAAAAAGTATAGAGCTACTTTCTTCAAGACAAAACGAAAATCTAAAAATGGGAGGCGGTGCTTCGCACCGCCTCCCATTTTTGGGAATATGTTTGATTTAATAATGCAATGGCAATACCGTAAGCGGTAATAGCGAAAAGCCGATCCAAAATAGCGATCGCCAAGAAAATTGAGGTAATGGTTCTGGCTCAGCAAGTAAAAAGTTAACCCGCTCTTCTAAGCGATCGCTAGTATTCGTTGCGCCAAAAGCTGCTGCAAAAGTTGGGATCGGTTGCATATTACTACTGACCATCGCCAATAATGACTCCGCCAGTAACAAGCCATCTGTATACTGAGCCGCCCAGCGATCAGCACGCAGTTCTCGTAATAGTAGTAACTCTTCCCATAAAGCTTGTGTATTTGGCAACCAAGGCATCACTTGTCGCAGGCATCCGAGCCAGAAAAACCAAAACGTATCACGGTAATGGGTATGGGCGCGTTCATGCAATAAAACTGCTTCCAGATGATCAGGATCAAGGGTATCGAGCAAGCCTTGGCTGACAAAAAGATGCGATCGCCAAAATCCAATTTGGGCGGCAAATAGCATCGGCATATCTAGCAGACGGACAGGTTCATCTATCAAGCTAGCAGCCTGAAAATCGTCTTTAACATCAACTTTACGATCAATAACGAGATCTTGCAGTTTTTGTAAAGATTGCCAACCGTTCAAGGCAAGTTGAGCCGAACGAATCACGCTGTAAATCAAAAATATGATTGCGATCGCATAGCTAAGTCGTCCTGCTTGCAAACCG
Organism: Synechococcales cyanobacterium PMM_0003; assembly: GCA_949128015.1. Taxonomy (GTDB): domain Bacteria; phylum Cyanobacteriota; class Cyanobacteriia; order Pseudanabaenales; family Pseudanabaenaceae; genus Pseudanabaena. Next base: position 2,180 of record CASBRC010000294.1, on the reverse strand, counting down.
ATCATTTGTCCTTCAGATCCCATGCATAACACGGCGATCGCGGTCATCACGACTAATAGTGGCGGCAATACAAAACACACTAGCGCTTTCTGCCAACGCTTTTGCCAACTTACTTGAGCAGCCTCGCTACTATTTTGCCAACCGTAACGTAAGCCCCAAGCAAGGAAAAGCGATCCAAATATCATCACAAAATGTACAGATAAAAAGGGCATGGGCTTAACCTTCCTGTGATTGCGATCGCGATTGACGAATATTTTTGAGTCGTGCTGCGATCGCTTCGATTTTGTCCATGCTGGCATGATCGAGATCGCTCGCAAATGCGGCAACTATATCCGCATTACCGACTTCTAAAAAGCGATTAAGTTGATGATATGCATCCAATGCTTGCGCTTCTTCACGAGAAATTCGCGCTTGCCAATAGAGTGACCGCCCCTCTTTTTCGCAATGAATCCAGCCCTTCTGCTCCAGTCGGCGCAGTACCGTCATTACTGAGCCATAGGCTAATTCGCGATCGGGATCGGTCAAAATGCGATCGTGAATGTCCGTTGCACCTAATCGAGTGCTGTCCCAAATAATATTCAGGATTTCTGACTCTAAACGCCCTAGTGATAACTGTTTAGGTCGATATTTCGGTAACGGGGTCATAACGGCTCAAACTGCACTTTGAGTATTAATATAGCTCTTTGTTGCCATCAAAGCTTTGATGACAGTACATCGTCAATTATTATGATCTTAATTTTAATAGTGAACAACTTCTGAATAAACAGACAAGATAAGCATCTTTGCTAAGTTTTGTATGATGATTATTCTTGTGTTTTGATAAACACACATTTTTCAAAAGTAGATTTGTATTTAGTTATACGTAAACTAACATCCCTTTTATAAACTGATAAAATAAAGAAGAATTTAGTTTCGCCTACCAAAAAATACAAATGTCCAACCTAGAAGTAAACATAGAGAAAATCAGCATTAACTCTCCTTATTTAGAAGAAGTTAAGAAGTTAGGGCGTACAAACGCAAAAACTCTAGGTCATTTTCCCAATGGTGCGTTTGATGATTATGCAAAACGAAAGCAAATACTTGTAGCAGTTGATGAGCAAAAAAAATTCTTAGGCTATCTTTTATATGCCAATCCGTATCATAAGTACATTAGAATACATCACTTATCTACGGTGAATGAAGCTAGAGGTAGAGGAATTGCAAAACTATTAGTTGAGCATTTAAAGCAAACAACTAGAGAGTTTCTGGATATACGTCTTGTATGTCGTCAAGATTATGGAATTGATTCTATGTGGGAGAACTTTGGATTCACACCCATGCATGAAAAACAGGGTAAAAATAAGCAAGGTCACTTAGTAACGACATGGGTTTACAATCATGGACATCAAGATCTATTCTCTATAAGATTTGACCGTAGTCAAGCTCAAAAACTATATGTAGTGATAGATGCCTGTATTTTTCTCGATCTCTACTCTACGTTCACACAGACTCTTTCAGAAAGTGAACTTGATTGTCTTTTAGCAGACTGGGTACAAAATGAATTAGAACTTTGTATCACCGATGAAGTAAATAGTGAAATAAATCATCATCCAAATAAAAATACAAGAGATAAGATTCGAGACTTTGCAGATAGTTCTTTCTTAAAACTAACTTGCTCATCTCAAATTTTTGAATCAATACAGAAAGAAATTGTCAATTTACTAAGAGATAATAACGCTAAAGATATTTCACCTATAACAATCCGTCAATTAGCAAAAATCATCGCTTCAGAGCAGTCAAGTTTTTTGGTAACAACCAATATAAATCTGCTTTCATTTGCAAAAACGATTAATGATAAATATGGCTTCTTTATCGTTAGTCCAAACGAATTAATTGTTAGATTAGATGAACTTAGAAAAGCATCCGAATATCAGCCTGCTCCGCTAGCTGGCACAAAGCTTTTACAAAAAAAAGTTTCTCTAGAAGATCATGCAACTATTATAGAATTATTTTGCTTTGATGACAAAGATAATTTTACTGATAAGCTCAAAAAAATCTTGGCTAAAACAGAAATATATGAATGTTTTGCTGTGTGGGAAGAGAATATTCCTATAGCTTTGATTGTTTATGATAGAAGTAAAAGTCATGAACTTTCCATTCCCATTTTTAGGGTAAGATATAGATCGTTGTCTGAGACATTA
>CASBRC010000293.1 GCA_949128015.1 Synechococcales cyanobacterium PMM_0003 | reverse complement strand
GCTTGACGCTCTTTACGCAGATCCACGCCATCGGATTTGAGAAATTCTTCAGCGAGATAATTCACAATTTGGCGATCAAAATCATCGCCGCCTAACTGCGTATCGCCCGTTGTTGCCTTTACCTCAAATAATCCGTCGCTTACCTCTAGCACCGACACATCAAACGTGCCGCCGCCGAGATCAAACACTAAAATTTTCTTGTTAGATTTTTTATCTAAGCCATAGGCTAACGAAGCAGCCGTTGGTTCATTTAAGATGCGCTTAACTTCAATCCCCGCAATTCGGCCAGCATCTTTGGTGGCTTGTCTTTGCGAATCATTAAAGTAAGCAGGAACCGTAATGACAGCCCCTGTTACAGGTTCGCCCAAATAACGACTCGCCTCATCAACGAGTTTGCGGATTACCATTGCCGAAATTTCTTCGGGCGCAAAATCCTTTTCCAGTCTGGAACTGCGTAATTTGATATTGCCTTGATCGTCACGACGCACTGTGTAAGGAACTCGCTTTGTTTCTGCCGAGAGTTCACTATGCTTGCGTCCGATAAAACGCTTAACAGAATAAAAGGTATTGTCAGGATTTAGCACTGCTTGCCGACGTGCCATTTGTCCGACGAGACGTTCGCCATCTTTAGTAAAGCTAACAACCGAGGGAGTGGTGCGGCTACCTTCTGAGTTTGCAATCACTATGGGTTTGCCACCTTCCATAACGGCTACCACAGAGTTTGTCGTACCCAAGTCAATACCTACAATTTTTCCCATACCTGACGTATATACCTCTTCATTTCCCAATACTGCTTATGTAACAGCTTAACAATTTTTGATTTTGCTTTACTTTGCTAATATCCTAGCTCTAAACATTACGCTTATAAAAAAAGGGTACTAAAGCTAAGTAGGTGCGCACAAGAACCCTTAAAACCGAAAAAGCTGTAGCGCACGCTGCGCGTGCGCTACAGCTTTTTCGGTTTTGGATTTAATTTTAGCCAAAAACTTTGTCTTTTAAACCGATGATTGCATCAGTTAGCTCTTTACGAGTATTGGCAAGTAACAGGTATCGATAGACAAACCATACCGAATAACCAAAGCCAACTAATTCAAATAGGCTAGGTAATAAAGGGAATTTATTTAAGAAATCTAAAAGTAACGAAGTGGCAGTCAATACGGGAATAGTGGCGATTACAGCAATGATGATCGTTAGATTCAATTTTTTTCCTTCGCCAAAGTACTCCTGCCAAAGCTGTTTGGCTTTTTCCCAAAGATCGTCGCTCACTTGGAGTGTGTCAGATTCGGGAGTAGCTGCTATTGATTGTGCTGGCTCAGTGGTAGTTGCCATCGGTTTTGGTCTAGTAAGGACTTCTTTGAGGATTTCTTTTTCTTCAGCAGCAGCTTCTGAGGTTACTTCAACAGGGTTTTCTTGTGGTTCCATGGTTTATTTTATCTATTACGATCAGTCAGTTTGATGGGGAGATTTTAACAATATTTGTATCGCTTTGTTATATGGATCGCCAGTGTCAAAAATAAAAAGAGAGAGGCGGTGCAAAGCACCACCTCTCTCTTTTTTGGTTCCTATCCCCATCCCAGTCAAGAATTGGTGGTGTAGTGCTGCTAATTCTTGACTGAGATGGGGATAGGAGTAAAGTTTGATTACACTTTTTTTAAAGAACGTTCAAACTGACTACGACTTTCAAATACATCAAATAAAGACTTCATTGAGGTTGCCTCTAACAAAAAGTCAATATATTCACTGATTGAGCAGAGAACCAGCTTGCATCCGATCGCCTTAGCACTCCTCAAAGCAAAAATCAAAGCCCCCAAACCTGAGCTATCCATTTGTTTTAAATGTTTCAGGTCAATAAGCAGTACATCAGGTTTACGATCTAAAACATGACTAGCTTGCTGACGAAAATAATTCGTACTAGTGGCATTAAGATGCCCCGTTGGTTGCATTACTTCTATACGCATGATCTTTCTCTCCTTTCCCCAACTGCGAGGCGTTAAAAATATTTAAATTAATTTAATCAAGTGTTAATTGAAATGTCTGGATAACTGTCTGGATAAATTCTTTGAAGGAAATATTTGATTTAAACAGTTGGTTATCATTTAAATAATTAACTGGTTAAATATTTTTTGTGGTTATGTATCTGTAGTTTCCTACTTCATGCACATATCCTACTTCCTAATCTCAATATTTATTTATCCAAAAGTTATGAAAAGGTTATTTCTAAAGTTATCAATATATTTACAGCGCTCCGCGCTGTCATAAAGCCGAATAAAGTTTGAGACAGCGCGGAGCGCTGTCTCAAACTTTATTCGGCTTTGGGTTGTTTTAATCCAAAGTGCTGATCCCGAAAAGCGCAGAAATAAAGGCGGTGCTATGCACCGCCTTTATTTTTGCGCTTTTCGGGATACAGAGGGACGATCGCATAAATACCAGCGCCACGGAATGTCTACTCCTTGCGTAATTCCGATTCTGGTGGTTTGAAAAATTGGTTCAGCAAAATCTGGCGATCGCGATTCTAGCCACAAATCAAAATCGGGATGCAACTTTACACCATCAAGTTGACGATCAATTTTCAATAATCGGCAAAGTTTACCAGGTCCTGCCCCAGCTCGATGTGGTTTATCTTTGGGGTTGCTCCAACTTGGTACGCGATCGCATTCGATTGCCCGAATTAATACGGCACTGCAAAAATCTTTGCGATCGGTGACGATATTAACGCAATGATAAATCCCATAAATTAAATAGACATAGGCTGTACAAGGTTCGCCAAAAATCGCCTGATTGCGCTCAGTTTTACGACGATAGCCATGACAAGCGGGATCGCTTGCGTCATAAGCTTCGGTTTCGACTATTAAGCCTCGGTATTCGATGCCATCAATCCGCCGTACTATTTTGCATCCCAATAAATTAGGGGCAACTACATCCGCAGGTCGTGTAAAAAAACTTTTTTCTAGCAGCATAAAAAATTCTCAACAAAAAAGGCGCAATGCGCCTTTTTTTATATAGGACAATTTACCCAACTACTAACCCCGTCAAGCCAAAATTCTTTTTTCCAGATCGGCGCATCTGTTTTTAAAGTGTCGATCGCAAAACGACAAGCCTCAAATGCCTCCGAGCGATGCGGTGAACCAACAGCAACTAAAACGCTAATTTCGCCAATTCTGAGTCTACCAAGGCGATGATGAATAACTACTTCAGTAATATCTGGAAATTTATCGTGGCTGCGATCGCAAATTTCTTGGAAAACTTGCAAAGCCATGGACTCATAGGCTTGATATTCTAAATAATCAACGGATCTTCCCCCAGTTTGATTGCGTACCATGCCACTCATCAGCACAACTGCACCATTGCGGGCATTGTCGGCGATCGCATAGACAGCCGACACATCTAAGACATCATCAGTCAGTCGAAAATTATTAGTCATACACTCATCTAAACCGCTTCAATCAAGGATTATGCACGGCTTATTTAAATTAATCTTCGTGTTCTTCAAACTGATCGACTAGTTGCTTATTGGGTGGTCCAAACGACACATATATCGCATAGGCAGTCAAACAGATTACACATACGGCAACAGTCACCGCGATCGAAGTTGCATTTTCCATAAATTGAACCAATGATTTGAGTTATTCTTAATTACAATTATACTATTTTGTAACAATCCTTTTAACAAGATAAAGTTATGTCACAACGTACCCGCCTTGGCGATATCCTCAGACCCCTGAATGCAGAATACGGTAAGGTCTCTCGCGGTTGGGGAACCACACCCCTCATGGCTGTATTCATGGGCTTGTTCCTTGTATTTCTGGTAATCATCCTCCAGTTGTACAATTCTTCCTTGCTACTTGATGGCGTTAACCTCAACTGGGGCGGCTAATTTTTAGCTATCCTAAGCAAATATTAAAGGCACGCAGAGCGTGCCTTTAATGTATTACAGCAATACTCGTTACATAGTTTCGTTATCTATTAATTAAGGTCATTCTCCATGAATATTTTTGGTATTGGCTTGCCTGAGATGATTCTGATCATGCTTGTAGCACTCCTAATCTTTGGTCCAAAGAAGCTACCAGAAATCGGTCGTAGTATGGGTAAAGCCATTAAAGGTTTTCAAGATGCCTCCCGCGAATTTGAATCAGAGTTTAAGCGCGAAGCCGATCTGCTAGAGCAACCTGCTACAGTTGCTGAAAAATCCCCCCCACCAACCTCTACCCAATCAATCCCTGAAGTTGCGGCTACTGCGATTTCTACTGCTATGACCTCACCCTTAGAAGAAGCTAAGGAGGTAGTAACAGTTTCGGATGTTTGAGTCTCAATCTATTTCTTTAATTGTGGGACTTGGCAACCCTGGCTCAGAATATGAGCGCACCCGCCACAATATTGGCTTTATGGCTATAGATCGCCTTGCTGCATCTTGGAGCATCTCTCTAGGCAAAGAAAAGCGATTTTATGGCATTTTTGGTGAAGGCAGATTGTCCAGTCGATTAGCTAGTAGCGGCAAGATCCGTTTACTCAAGCCGACTACCTATATGAATGTGTCTGGGCAATCTGTGCAAGCCTGTGCAGATTGGTTTAAAGGAAATCCAGAAAATATCTTGGTTGTCTATGACGACATGGATTTGCCCCTTGGAAAATTGCGATTGCGTCCCTCTGGCTCAGCAGGTGGACACAATGGTATGAAATCCATAATTTCTCACCTTGGCACCCAAAATTTTCCCCGTCTTCGTCTTGGCATTGGGCGCGGTGGCAAAATGCATGGTGATAATGCGATCGCATCTAAAGCAAATCAAAACGTGACTAATCATGTTTTAGGAGGATTTTCGGCTACAGAAACTAAAATCTTGCCAGAAATCTTTGACCTTGCGGAATCTACAGTAACAAGCATCTTAGCTGACGGTTTAGAAAAGGCTATGAGCTTATATAACAGCCGTAGCATTGATTTTTAATAATAAGTAAGTGGACGTAATAAACCAAAAAGCATTGGCGCACGCTGCGCGTGCGCCAATGCTTTTTGGTTTCGGTTATTTATTACGTCCATCTACTTAAAGAATTGCAGAACTTATCTTTCCTAACTTTTTTAGGACTGCTTACAGGTTATGATAAGACGGATTTTTAGGGGTCTTGAATGTATCTTCAGTAAAAAAATTACTAAGATTCACAAGTGCCATTTAATCGTAGTGAGAGGAGAACGTAATCTATGAAAGCCATGATTTTGGCTGCGGGTAAAGGTACTAGAATCCGCCCAATCACGAACGTCATGCCTAAGCCCATGATCCCCATTATGCAAAAGCCTGTAATGGAGTTTCTAGTTGAGTTATTAAGGCAGCACGGCTTTGATCGGATCATGGTTAACGTTAGCCACTTGTCAGAAGAGATCGAAAACTATTTTCGAGATGGTCAAAAATTTGGCGTAGAGATGGCATATTCCTTTGAGGGAACCATTATTGATGGCAAACTTCAAGGTAGTGCGCTTGGTTCGGCGGGAGGGCTGAAAAAAATTCAAGATTTCTCGCCATTTTTTGACGATACCTTTGTTGTCCTTTGTGGGGATGCTTTAATCGATCTCGATCTCACCTATGCGGTGAATTGGCATCGACAAAAAAAATCCCTAGCTACGATTATTACTAAAACTGTTCCTAGAGATCAGGTGTCGAGCTATGGGGTCGTAGTTACAGACTCTGATGGCAGAATTAAACAGTTTCAGGAAAAGCCAAATATTGACGATGCGCTTAGCAATACGATCAATACAGGCATTTATATTTTTGAACCAGAAATTCTTGATTACGTGCCTTCAGGCGTAGAATTTGACCTTGGTAGCGATCTGTTTCCCAAATTGGTTGCTGCTAACTTGCCTTTTCATGCGATTTCTATGGACTTTCAATGGGTCGATATCGGCAAAGTTCCCGACTATTGGCAAGCAATCCAAGATGTACTGTCAAACAAAGTTAAAAACGTTAATATCCCTGGTCATGAAGTAAAGCCCGGAATTTATACAGGGCTAAACGTTTCTGTGAATTGGGATAAGGTCGATATTCGTGGTCCTGTCTATATTGGCGGTATGACCCAAATTGAGGATGGTGCGACGATCATTGGACCGACTATGATCGGTCCCAATTGTCATGTTTGTAGTGGTGCTGTGGTTGAGCGCAGTGTGATTTTTGAGTATTCGCGTCTGTCTGATGTGCGTTTAGTCGATAAATTAGTGTTTGGTCGTTATTGTGTTGACAAAACGGGCGCAACTATCGATTTGCAAGCCGCCGCATTAGATTGGCTAATTACTGATGCCAGACATCAACAACAATCTCAGTCTCCTTTAGTATTTTCTAAATCTCTCTCTTAAACCCAAGCTAAAGGCGGCATGAATTGCCGCCTTTAGCTTTATCTGCCACGCACTCTCATAAATTGATCAATGCCTCTTGCGATCGCATCTGCCATCTGTTTTTGATAGTTAGGATTGCTAAGATTTCTCGCCTCAGTCGGACTAGTCACAAAGCCAGTCTCAACTAAAATTGCAGGCATCGAAGTTCTGGCTATTACATAAAAACCTGCGGCTTTGACCCCACGATTGTTGGCACTTGTCGCCGATATGATTTGTGACTGGACGTAGCTAGCTAATTCTCTCCCCACTGTCGAATTGCGGGCGTGAAAGGTCTCTACCCCATTAACACTACTATTGCGAGACTCCAAAGAGTTTGCATGAATGCTCACAAACACATCGGCGTTGACTCTCTGTGCAAAAGCTACACGAGGCTCTAAATCAATTTCCACATCATTAGTACGGGCGTAATAAACGGTGTAACCCATACTTTGCAGGGCTTGTCCTAGTTTCAGACTCATTGACAAAACGACAGCCTTTTCTTGAATCCCATTGCCAACAGCACCAGGATCTCTACCGCCATGACCAGGATCGACAAAGATCACTCCTCGGCGGCGATCGCCTGTATTTTGAGGGTTTTGTGTAACTGGATTACTGCTAGGTAGAGGAGTTTGGTTGTTAGGGGAAACACTATTTAATGAAACTTGAAGTTGAATTTGTTGATTAGTCATCCGTTGACTTTCGCGCACTTGCCAACCTGCGATCGTTTTGATCCCAATCTCCACAGAGTTCCCCACCTGTGACAGGCGGATTCTCTCGATAGGACTATTTGCGGCAAGACTGGGGCGCTGTAAATTTGCTGAAATCTTGGCATTAGCAACTGTCAAGTTATAGGTTCCAGAGTTAGGATCAAAACTGGTTTGATAGTTCACTGGCTGATTAGCTGTAATGACTAATTGCCCTGTACTGCTAAAACTTAATTTCTCGATTACCGCAGCAGTAGAAAATATTGGTGTGGAAGGATTGATTGGTCTAGGCAGTGGCAAGCTAGGCAATGGCAAGCTAGGACTGATCGGTATTGCTTGAGCCGTTTGATTAGATGGCGTGAGTAATAGAGTTTTAGTAGCGGCAATATACTGACTTTGCCATGCAACTTTACTATTAGGATCGCTGCTATCTAAATCAAAAACCAATCTGGCGATCGCAGGGCTATTCTGAAATTGAGCCACTCTAACTTGCTTAATACCGAGACGATTCATCGGTACAGTTGCTTTATGTAATTCTTGAACCAAACTAGTATTTTTCAGATCGACAATTAAACGATCTGGGTTATCCTCGCGTTGAATTTGGATTTGAGGGTTGGCATTGACTGACAACATCAAGCCGTTAGCAGTAGGTCGAATACTACTTAGCCTTACTGCACTAGATAGGTTAGAGGTATTATTTAGAGGCTGCGCCTGTAATTTATCGGATACAGGGCTGACATAGCCAGTTGTCACAGCCATCAAAATTCCAACTGCTAGTTGTCGATATCGCAAAGTAATTCTCCCGTGGGCATAAAGATCCGAAATTTGAGCTATCGAGCAGCTAGATTTTTGATCTATGGAGATCTCCATAGATCTATCTTCGATACGATTTTAAGAATTGATCGACTCCTTTTGCGATCGCATCTGCTAATCGCTCTTGGTAAGCGCCATTAAGCAATCTTGAAGCTTCGGCTGGATTCGTAATAAATCCTGTTTCCACCAGAATTGCAGGCATCGAAGTTTTGATAATCACATGAAATCTAGCTGACCTCACACCACGGTCATTTGCACCTGTACTAGCAATAATTTGCTGATGTACTAATCCTGCAAGATTCTTACCTAAAGACGCATTGGGTGCATGATAAGTTTCAACCCCACTTACTTGAGATGCATTGGCATCAAGAGAATTAACATGCACACTGACAAATGCACTAGCTCTAGCATTCTCTGCCATCTGCACTCGCGGCGCTAGATCTAGATCGATATCCTCAGTGCGCGTATACATCACAGAATATCCCATTTGCTGCAATATTCTGCCTAATTGCTTACTAATTGACAATGTAATATCTTTCTCATATATCCCATTTCTGGTTGCACCCACATCTGGTCCACCATGACCTGGATCAATCACCACTAGTTGACGACCAGTCACATTGCCATAGTTTTGCTGAATTTGCGATCGCGGATTTTGAGGAATACTTGTCGCTACTTGTCCGACACTATTTAATTGCAAGGCGAGAGACTGTGGATTAGTTCTGGCTGTCTCGCGAATTTGCCAACCTGCGATCGTTTTCACACTAACAACAACTGCATCACCCACCTGATTAAGTCGAATCTGTTCGATTGGACTATTTGCTCCTAAAATTGGGCGACGTAACTGCGATGAAATCCGAGTCGCAGGAATTGTCAAATTATATGTATTAGTTGCCAAATCTAGACTGCTACGATAAGAAATAGCCCGACTTGCCTGAATGACCAGTTGACCATAGCCATTAAATGACAACCCATCAATCGTCGTAGGCAAATTGCTTGTACTAGTTACTGGCAAACTAGCGCTGGGATTATTTACTGTTGTTGCGGTTCCCGTTGGTCGGAGTAACAATATCCCCTTCGATTGATCAAATGAACTTTGCCAATTGATAGGACTAGCACTATCCAGATCAAAGACTAACCGAGCGATCGCAGGCGACTTTTGAAACTGCCCTACTCTAACTTGTTTGACTCCATAGCGATTTACTGGCATGACAGAGTTCTGTAGCCACGGCATAACTTCAGTTGCCTGTAAATCCACAATAATGCGATCGGGATTAGCCACCCGCGATGTGCTCATCTGAGGGATGCCATTGATCAGCAAAGCAAATCCATCAGCGCCAACTTGGACATTGCGTAGCTGTAACTGCTGCATCGAAGATGGTAGTTGTGCTTGGACACTAATATCTTGCGATGGCAGCTCAAGTTTTACTTGAGCATTGGCTGTTTGTGAGCCTAAATATGTACTAGCTAACAAGCAGACCACTAGCCAAAGCGATCGTCTGTAATGTTGAATCAAGAGAATACTCCCATCAAATTGACTAGAGAGTGCTGAGAAAAACTTTAAGAAAGCAATTCTACAGGAGATAGAGAAACTTTTTTCACCAAAGGTAACTTTCCTAACCATCGTCGTGATGTCTGAGCAAAACGATCTGGCTCTCCACTCACAAAGAATTGAGTTTCAGCTTGATCTCTGCGATTATCTACACATCTTAAACCCATCAAGTCTAGCTCTTGTCCCGCAGCTCTCACCACATAAGAAGCAGGATTCACCAGAGCGACATGAGATGGCAAAATTTGACGTAAAATCCCCGATAAATGAGGATAATGCGTACAACCCAAGATTAGAGTGTCAATATTAGCATCGATAAGCGGCTGTAAATATTCCTTTGCCACTTTTAATGTGTATGGATCGTGAATGCGATCGGACTCAATCAAAGGTACAAACTCAGGACAATCTACCTGAAAGACCTGTGCTTGGGGATCGCTCTCACAAATCGCCCGCACATAAGCCTCACTGTTAACTGTTGCGGTTGTTGCAATTACCCCAATTCGCTTACCTTTTCCCACCGCCGCTCGAGCCCCTGGCAAAATCAACCCCAAAATCGGCAGATCAAAATCTTTCCTAACTATATCTAGTGCCAAAGCCGAACTGGTATTACAAGCCATAATTGCCATCTTGACCTGCTCAGACCGCATCCAGTTCAAAATCTCATATACATACTCGATAATTTCCGCAGGCGATCGCCTTCCGTAGGGCAATCTTGCCGTATCACCAAAATAAACCACAGACTCATTCGGCAATTGGCGATGAACTTCCTGTAAAACCGTAAGCCCACCAACCCCACTATCAAACACACCAATGGGGAACCGAGCTTTTTGCTGCAAAACCATGCACATCCTCACACTTCACATCCACACACAGTAAAGCATACTTTTTAAAACGTGAATATCAGCGCAAATAATTAACCTCAAACATATGCGCACTAGACACTTATACTCTTTCTAGGTAGTTTGTAATTAACCATACCAACCAAATAAACTGCCAAAAAAAACAAAATTAAGCAAGGAATAACTATGGACTTATCTCGCATCCCCCCACAGCCCAAAGCAGGCATCCTTAATGTCCTGATCGAAATTCCCGCAGGTAGCAAAAACAAATATGAATTCGACAAAGATCTCAATGCCTTTGCTCTAGATCGCGTTCTTTATTCTTCAGTGCAATATCCCTACGACTATGGCTTCATTCCAAATACTCTCGCCGACGATGGCGACCCACTCGATGGCATGGTCATTATGGATCAACCCACATTCCCTGGCTGTATCATCCCCGC
>CASBRC010000292.1 GCA_949128015.1 Synechococcales cyanobacterium PMM_0003 | reverse complement strand
TGACAAATCGAATATTATCGATTTCGCTATCCCTCAATCTTGATAGCAACGATGGTTCGCCGCAGATTGTCGGAACTTGCCAAGACATTACCAACCGATCGCTATCAAAATCTCAAGTCAAAGAGCTTGAACAGAAAAAATTTAGTCATTTAGTGAGTGAAGTTTCCGATGCCTTTGTGGTGGTCGATCATGAAGGTGTAGTGCGCTATGTCAATCAATCAGCCGAAAACCTATTTGGCTGTAAAGCCGAAGAAATTGTTGGCGAAACCTTTGGATTACCCGTAGTCGTGGGAGAAAGTACAGATATCGATATTCTCAACCGAGGTAGTACAACTGCGGCAGAAATGCGTGTGTCTGAGGCAATTGATGAAGATCGTCGAGTTTATGTGGTTGCTTCATTGCGAGATGTCTCAGAACGTAAGCGGGTAGAAGAATCTCTCAAATTGCGTGAACGGGCGATCGCCGCTAGTTCTAACGGCATCGTGATTACCGATACTACACAGTCAGACAATCCGATTATTTATGTTAATCCTAGCTTTGAGAGAATTACAGGCTACAGTGCAGCGGAGGTGATCGGTCGTGACTGCCGATTTTTGCAAGGTAGCGATCGCAATCAAATTGGACTTTTAGATCTACGCAGAGCAATTCAAGAACATCAAGAATGTCATGCTGTCCTGCTCAACTATCGTAAAGATGGCACGCCATTTTGGAATGACTTATATATTGCGCCAGTATTTAATGAGCATAGCGAACTTACCAACTACATCGGCATTCAAACCGACATTACCGAGCAAGTAAAATCAACCCAAAAACTACTCGCCAGTGAAGAGCGTTTACGAACTGTCCTGACATCAATCAAAGAAGGCATTACCTTTAGTGATGATTCGGGCTATTTTTCGATTTTCAATGCTGGGATGGAAAATCTTACAGGATATACATCTACAGAAGCAAATGCTAGCCAAGATTTCACAAACTTACTATATCCCGATCGCACTGAACATGGTAAGGCTTTGCAACGATTGCAACTGTTACAGGAAACTGGGCAAGCGGTGACTTTGGAGACCCACATCCGTCATCGTGATGGCACATTTAAAGATGTCTTAGTTTCCACGAGGATAATGGCATACAAGGGGAATCGGATGTACTTGAGCAGTTATTACGATATTACCGATCGCAAAAAAGTTGAGACTCAACTACGATACCAAAGTGAAAGAGAACGCTTATTAAATGCGATTTTACTCAAAATTCAATGTGAATTAAATCTCGATCAAATTCTAGCGATCACCGTTAAAGAGACTCAGGAATTATTACGAATTGATCGCGTAGTAATTTATCAGTTTCAAGAAGATTGGAGCGGTATATTTGTTGTAGAAGCAGTTAATAATCCATCATTATCAATTATTGGAAAAACGATCAACGATCCATGTTTTAACAAAGACTGTACTCAACAATATAAAGACAAACCTATCTCTAGTATCAATGATGTCGATATTGCTAAATTAACTCCCTGTCACAAAGAGCTTTTACAACAATTTCAAGTAAAAGCAAATATTGTTGTTCCTATTTCCTTTGGTGACACATTATGGGGGTTATTAATTGCCCATCAATGTGTTGCACCCCGACAATGGGAAGAATTTGAAATAGACCTACTCAAACAATTATCTAATCATGTTGCGATCGCAATTCAGCAAGTTAAATTATTTGAGCGAGTCCAAGATCTCAATAAAAATCTAGAATGCCAAGTTGCCGATCGCACCCAGCAGTTAGAGCAAAGTCTCAGCCAACTCGAAAGGGCTTTGCTCAAAGAAAAAGAACTAAATGAACTCAAATCACAATTTATTTCCAGAGCTTCCCATGAATTTCGGACTCCCCTAGCCACAATCCAATCAGCAAGCGATTTATTGCGAAACTACGGACATAAAATGTCAGAAGATAAAAAACTAGAGAAGATTGACAAAATCCAACGCGAAGTTAAAGGAATGACTAATTTATTGGAGGAAGTATTAATCATTGGTAAAACTGAATCTGGAAGATCTAAATTACAGTTAGAAGAAATTAATCTAGAAGATTTCTGCCTAGAAATAATTGAACAAACTAAATTGATTGGCAACGGCAAGCATCAAGTTACATTTAAAAATATTAATGCTCCTTCAAATTTAGCAATTGATACTAAATTTTTTAGACAAATTATTTCCAACTTATTGTCAAATGCAATTAAATATTCTCCTGATTCTAGCGAAGTCATTTTTACGATTTCACAAACTTGCGATCGCATCCCCAAACTTTTATTAGAATTCCAAGATCATGGAATTGGCATTCCCCAAATTGATCAAGAAAAGATTTTTGAGCACTTTTATCGCGCCCACAATGTTGGTATGATCGTTGGAACTGGATTAGGTATGGCAATTATCAAAAATTCAGTGGATTTACTTGGCGGCACAGTTCAACTTACTAGTGTTGAAAACCAAGGAACAACAGTAAAGGTAAAACTGCCAATTTACCTAAAGGAATAAACGAAATTATGACGACAATTCTAGTCATCGAAGATGTAGAAGCTTTACGAGAAGAGATTATGGAGACGCTCTCCTACGAAGGATTTGATGTATTGGGGGCAGAGAATGGAGTCGTTGGTGTCCAAATTGCCAAAACCTATTTACCAAATTTGATTATCTGTGACATCGCCATGCCAGAACTGGATGGCTATGGAACCCTAGTCGCACTGCGTCAAGAGCCAGAAACATCAATGATCCCGTTTATATTCTTAACCGCAATGACGGAAAAAGCGGATATGCGTCAAGCGATGCAACTTGGTGCAGATGACTATCTCACCAAACCATTTACTTCTGAGGAATTGTTGGGGGCGATCGCCTCACGCATCCAAAAGTACAACTCCGTCAAAGACCATTACTATGACGAGATTAAGGCGGTGGGAGAAAAATTTGAATACTTGTCTCATCATGATGGTTTGACACAACTACCAAATCGCATTCTTTTTCATCAGTCATTAAACCAAGCCATATTACACGCAAAGATTAATAAC